>DASYFZ010000272.1:0-4441 GCA_036000295.1 Solirubrobacteraceae bacterium | reverse complement strand
CTCGCGCGGCTGCTGTCGGGCAAGGTCCGCGGCAGCGTCGCCGACGAGCTGGCGCTGCTCGGCGACGTGGGCACGTGCATGCGCGACTCGTCGATCTGCGGCCTCGGGCAGACCGCGGCCGGAGCGATCATGTCTGCAATCGACCGTCTGGAGGTCTTCCAGTGAGCGAGCAGCGCACAGTCGAGCTGACGATCGACGGGCAAGCGGTGAAGGTGGCCGAGGGCGCGACCGTGCTCGACGCCTGCCGCTTGCTCGAGATCGACACGCCGACGCTCTGCTACGGCGACACGCTGCAGCCTGCCAACGCATGCCGCGTGTGCATGGTTGAGCTCGAAGGCGCCCGGACGCTCGTCCCCGCGTGCTCGCGCCAGGCCGAGGACGGGATGAAGATCCACACCGACTCCGACCGCGTACGGCTCAATCGCCGGATGGTGATCGAGCTGCTGGCCTCGTCGGTCGACCTGTCGACGACACCGATCCTCGAGCCCTACCTCGAGATCTACAACGTGGACCCAGCACGCTACGGGCCGCCGGCTCCGCCTGACCCCGAGCGCGAGCGGCGCCGCCCCGGCCACCACGTGGAGCCGGATGGGCTGACCGCGGCGACGGTGGCGGCGGCGCCGAAAATCGACAACGAGCTGTACATGCGCGACTACTCCAAGTGTGTGCTCTGTTACAAGTGCGTCGACGCGTGCGGCGAGCAGTACCAGAACACGTTCGCGATCACGGTCGCGGGCCGCGGGTTCGACGCCCACATCTCGACCGAGTTCGCGACGCCGCTGCCGGAGTCGGCCTGCGTCTACTGCGGCAACTGCATCGCCGTGTGCCCGACCGGCGCGCTGATGCCCAGCTCGGAGTACGAGCTGCGCGAGCGCGGCGAGTGGGACCCGTCGCGCCAGACCAAGACCGACACGATCTGCGCGTTCTGCGGGGTGGGCTGCAACCTGACCCTGCACGTGCAGGACAACCGCATCGTCAAGGTGACCTCGCCGGCCGACCACGACGTCACCCTCGGCAACCTGTGCGTCAAGGGGCGTTTCGGCTACGAGCACGTCCAGGTACTCGACGTCGACCCGTCGTCATCGGCCAGCACGGGCGCGGCGGCGGCCGGGCCGGACGGTTGAACCAATTGCTGCATAACCGGTCGCGGCGAGCGATTGTGTGACATCTGCCGCACGAGCGGGGATGATTCGCTGACAGAATCGGCCTCCGCCCAGCGCCTGGCCACGGCGCCCAGACTAGGGAATGACCGTCACATACGTGCTCTGAAGATGGCGCGACGAACAAATTCACGCAGGCGGCCCAATGGCCTCGGGGGCGACACGCAGTCGGGCGATCAGGGCGCGCCGTCGCTCGTCGACAGCGCCGAGCAGGCGCTGCACAACTGGCTTGCGGCGGGCCGCTACCGCCAGGGCGACCGGCTACCGCCCGAGCACGAGGTCGCAGCGATGCTCGGCGTCTCGCGCGGCACGCTGCGAAGCGCCCTGCAGCGCCTGGAGGAGAGCGGCGAGATCATCCGCCGCCAGGGGAGCGGCACGTTCGTTGGGCGCGTGTCTGTTCCCACGGCGCTCGACGAGCGCCTCGAGCGGCTCGAGCCGTACTCGTCGCTGGCCGCGCGGCGCGGGCTGACGCTGTCATCGGTCGACCTTCGGATCGAGCGTCGGCCCGTGGGCAGCGAGGTCGGCGACGCGCTCGGGCTGGCGCCGATCGCGGCCGCCACGACGGTGTCGCGCACGCTGGTCGCCAACGACGCCCCGGTGGCGGTGATGTTCGACGTCGTGCATCCCAGCGTCGAGCTGCCGGGCGAGGACGACCTGCGGGCGGCTTTGGAGCGCGGGCAGATGGTGCTCGACATCCTCATCGACCTCGGCGTGCCGGTCACGTTCGCGCGCACGCGCGTGATCCCGGCCCTGCTCGGGCCGCGCGAGCGCGCCGGCAAGCTGCTCGGCGTGCGCCGCACGACGGCGGTGTTAGAGCTCGAGGAGCTGATCTACTCCGGCCGCGACGAGCGCGTCGCGTACTCGCGCGACATGTTCGCCCCGGGAGGGATCGACGTGATGGTGATGCGGTCGCTCGAGTCCACACGCCCGGCGCCCGTCGCGAACCTGCGCAACTCCCGCGGTCCCGCGCCGCGCAAGGCGCGTGGCCGGCGCACGAGCACCGGCACGAAGTGACCTCCGGGCGCGCCGCGAGGCCCCGGCGAGAGGTCGGCTCGGTTGCGCGCGCGATCGCGTTGCTGGATGCATTGGCCGAGAGCGAGGCGGGTCTCGGTGTCAACGAGCTCGCCCGGCGGATCGCCGTCAACGCGAGCACGGCATCGCGGCTGCTGGCAACGCTCGAGGCCGGCGGCCTGGTCGAGCGGTCGCCTGGCGGCCCCTATCGGCTCGGGTTGAAGCTGGTCTCTCTGTCCGATCGGGTCCTGGCGGGGGTGGATGTGCGCGACCGGGCTCGACCGTGGCTGCTGACGCTCGTCGACGAGACGGGTGAGACCGCGACGCTGTCGGTGCCGGGCGCCGGCGCGGCGATCACCGTCGACTTCGTGCCGGCGCCGTCGAGCGTGGTGAGCATGGCCCGGCTTGGGCGGCCAAGCGTGCCGCACGCCACGGCGGCCGGCAAGGTGATGCTCGCGTTCGGCGGCGACGTCGCGCTGTCGCGGGGGTCCGACCTGACCGCTTACACCGAGCGGACGATCACCGACCCCGACGCTCTCGTCCGCGAACTCGCGGACATCCGCGAGCGCGGGGTCGCCGAGGCGATCGGCGAACGCGAGCCCGATCTCGCTGCGATGGCGGCGCCGGTGATCGGTCGCGGCGACGAGCTGGTGGCGATCATCGGATTGCAGGGGCCGGCGAGCCGCCTGCCGGTTGCCAAGCGCCGCACGCTCGAGCGGCCGCTGCGACGGGCAGCCGCCGAGGTCGGACGCCTGCTCGGCGGGCCGGGCGCCGTTTAGCTCCAGGGATACGGGCTGTGCGAGACCGGGTGCAATTCCCCGGTCTGGAAGCGCTCGTAGCGGAACGGGTGCAGCAAGCTGGAGTGCTCGCCCTGCAGGATCCGGGCGATCTCGCGGCCGATGGCGATCATCTTGTAGCCGTGGTTTGAGTCGGCGGCGACGAACACGTTCGGGCGCATGTAGTCGAGCACCGGGAAGTTGTCGACCGTGAACGCCCCGACGCCGCCGGACCGAACCGCGCGGAACTTCTCGCGACAGCCCTCGAAGCGCTCGAGGCAGTGCGAGAGGGAAGCGGACCACATGTCGGGGAAGCCCGGCTCGACGCTGCCGGTGGGGTAGGGATCGACCTCGAACTCCGGGCCGACGGTCAGCGGCTGCGCGCCGCCCTGCACGGTCGTGCGGTCGGGCTTGAAGTACACGCCCCAGGGCTCCGTGGTGATCAGCCGGCCGGCGTCATCGCGCAACGGCTGGTCTGAGTCGACGTGCAGCACCGGCGAGGAGCTGCCGTCGGCGGTGACGAATTTGCTCGGGTCGACGTCGACCTCGCCCTCCTGGAGATACCAGTACGTCCACATCGGCAGGTTCTCGTTCGTGGTTCCGTCGGGTTGGCGGACATCGAGGTGGTCGGGCAGGCCGAGCATCTCCCAGAGCGACGCGATCCACGGGCCGACGGCGACGACGACCTGCTCGACGTCGATATCGCCCTGGTTGGTGTGGACGGTCTTGACTGCGCCCGACTCGTCGTATGCGAATCCGGTGACCTCGACTCCGGTGTGGATCTGGGCGCCCGCGGCGCGGGCCTTGTCGGCGAGCCCGAGCATCGACTCGCGGTTGAACGCGTAGCCGCCGGCGTGCTCGTGCAGGCACACGGTCAGGCCCGGCGCGCGCCAGTCCGGGTACAGGCCGCGCATGTGCGCCTCGACGTCCTGCTCGCCGGTGATCAGCTCGGAGGGGTACCCGATCCGCTGCTGGCGCTCGTGCACCGCGATCAAGTCCTCCTCCTGGGCGGGCGGCCCGAGCGCGATGTAGCCGCTGGGGTGATAGTGGAAGGCCTCGGGGTCGGACTCCCACACCTCGACGCAAGCCGCCATCAGCTCCTGCATGGCGGGCTGGAAGTAGTTGTTGCGGATCACGCCGCAGGCAATGCCCGATGCGCCGGCGGCGACGTCGGTCTTGTCTAGCACCAAGACTTCGGTGCCGTTTTGCGCTGCGTGCCACGCGGTCGAGAGACCGTGGACTCCGGCGCCGATGACGAGGAGGGGCGTGGAGGAGGGGAGGGATTCGGGCATGCTATTGCCTCCTGGGCAATGCTATTGGCGTATAGGCACGGAGGATCGTAATTCCATTGAAGGAGGACGTCAAGGTGTGCTTCGTCGACTGCCCCGCGGGTCGAAGCCCGGCCAGGCGAGCCGGGTCGAGTCGGGTCGAGGCGGGTCGGGTCGGGTCGGGTCGGGTCGGCCGACGCCGGGCCGAAAAACGGGGCAAACTGCA
>DASYFZ010000227.1:0-13164 GCA_036000295.1 Solirubrobacteraceae bacterium | reverse complement strand
TGCGAGCTGGGGCTTTCAGGCGAACATGATCGACATCGACGTGGCCGGCGGGACGCCGGGCTGGCGGCTGCACGGCAATCCGATGTACTCGGGCCGCGCGATGTCGGTGTTCACGATCTCGCTCGGCGCGGTGATGGTCGGCGCCGCCTACAACATGCTCGACGAGTACGAGCGCTTGATGCGAAGCAAGACGACAGGGTTGCCGCCGTTTCAGCCGCGTATCGAGAACCGCGAGTACCAGCGCTGGTATGGGCGGGCGCTGACGCATATCGCGACAGCCGAGGCGGCGCTGCACCGTGCGGCCGATCTGCACATGGAGCTCTGCCGGCGAAACGTCGAGGACGGGATCGACTACACCTACGGCGACGACATGCTCGTCGCCGGGGTCGCCCGTGAGGTGATGCTGATGTGCTGGAACGTGGTCGACGACGACCTGTTTCAGACCGTCGGCGCCGGGGTCGCGCGCGACGGCGAGCGAACGGCGCGGATCCTGCGCGACATGGCGGTCGCGGTCGCGCACCGCAACCTCCAGCTTCGCGACATGTGGTACGGCGAGGTGGGGCGCGCGGCGCTGGGCGAGCCCCGCATCCCGCTCGGCCTCTGATCCGGCCCGCCCGCCCGCGCTCAGCTCTGGATCTGGATGCCCTGCGGACCGACGCCGAGGTAGTGCGTGACGTCGTTCTGATCGCCTGCCTTGACGAACCAGGACAGGCCGATCTGGCCTGACCCGTCCGGCTGTGGATCGAGCGTGAATGAAGCGACCGTCGAGCTGTTCGTCCACTTCCAGGCGTCTGGCAGCTTGAGCCGCTGGACGGTCACGAACGGCCCCGAGCCGCGCCTCGCCAGCAACGTCATGTACAGCGGCAACTTCGTGCCCGAGGCACTGTTTGCAGGCGCGTCGGTCGTGTCGAGCATCACCCGGTACGAGTAGCCGCCGGGAGCGTCGGCGGCGACGGTCTGCAGTGGCCGTCTGTGCGTGATCGGTGCGACGTCCTGTGACTGCACCGGGGTGAGTGATTGCGTCGAGACGTCCGGCTTGCTCGACCCTCCCGACAGCACGATCGCCAGGACGGCGGCAACTGCCAGCGCTGCCACGCCTGCGCCGACCCAGACCCACTTGCGTCTGGGACCGGCTGGTGACCGTGGAGGGGCGCCGGCCGGGGCGGGGGACACCGGAGGCGGCGTTTCGGCCGGTGCCGCCGCGCCGGTCGCAACCGTGCGCTCGGGAGCGGTTGGCGCCGCGCCCGAGGCAGCCGCGATCGCGGCGCGCCCCAGATCGCCCGCCGATGCCTGACGCTCGTTGGGGTCTTTGGCCATCGCCCGCTTGAGGACGTCCTCGAATTCGACGGGGAGGGTGGGATTGCGCTCGAGTGCCGACGGAGGCGGCTGCGAGCCGTGGGCGAAGAGCTTGGCGAGATGGTTGTCGGCGGGGAACGGCACGGTTCCGGTGAGCGCCTGGAACAGAACGCAGCCGAGCGAGTAGACATCGGCACGCGCGTCGACGCGGTCGCCGCGGGCCTGCTCGGGCGCCACGTAGTCGATCGTGCCGATGAACGCGCCGGTGCCCGTGAGGCCGTGGCTCCCGACGACGTGGCGGGCGAGGCCGAAGTCCGACAGGTACACGTGCTCGCGGCCGCCGCTGGATGAGACCAGGATGTTGGCGGGCTTCACGTCTCGATGCACCAGGCCGCGCGCGTGCGCGGCGTCCAGTGCCTGCGCCACCTGGTCGACGATCGCCGCAGCCCGGGCGGGCTCGAGGCGGCCCTCCTGGTTGAGGACCTTGCGCAGGTCGACGCCGTCGATGAAGCGCATCGCGATGAACAACGTGCCGTCGGCCTCGCCGACGGCGTGCACGGGGATCACGTTCGGATGCTCGATCTGGGCGGCGATCGCAGCCTCGCGCTCAAACCGCGTGCGGAACTGCGGATCCTCGGCGTACTCCGCCGAGATCACCTTCAGCGCGACGATCCGGTCGGGGAGCCGCTGGCGCGCGCGGTACACGACGCCCATGCCGCCGCGGCCGGCGATCGACTCGATCGCGAAACCCCCCAGATCGCTCCCCGGGCCGATCATCGCCCGACTCTATGCCACCTGCGGCGCGCGATGGGATGAACAGCCGCTTACGCCTTGACGTGGAACGGCAGCGTGGCAACGATCACGTCATCGCGGGTCTTCAGCGCCGCCTCGAGCAGGCGACCGCGCTGGTTGTGGAGGATCTCGCGACGGCGCTTGGTCGGGATCAGCTCGGGGATCAGCACCGTGACCGTCACGTCGTCCTTGGGGATCTTGTCGACGTACTTGATAACAGTGCGCACGAGCGAGCGGTGAGGGTCGATCACGACCTCGAGCGGCACCGAGCACTTCCATTGATCCCAGTCCTGCTTGATGCGCTCCCGTTCCTCCTCGTCGCCCGCCACCGCCACCGCGACCACCGTGTCGCCGATCGACAGAGCCGCGTCGAGGGCCTCCTTGGTGAGCACATTTACCGTCGACGTCGGCACGATGACGACGCTCTCCTTCGCGCGCGGGATCCCCGGCGTCTTGCCGAGCTTCAGCTCGGCGGCGACCTTCGCGTAGTAGGTCTCGGTGTGGGAGAACAGCCACATCATCAGCGGGATCGCAATCACCACCACCCAAGCTCCCTCGAGGAACTTCGTCGACAGGAACACGACGACGCAGATCGCGGTCAATATCGCGCCGAACCCGTTCAGCGCGACTCGCGCGCGCCATCTCGAGGGACGCTCCTTGCGCCAATGGTGCACGAGCCCGACCTGGCTGATCGTGAACCCGATGAACACACCGATCGCGTACAGCGGGATCAGCTTGTTCGTGTCCGCACCGACCGCGACCAGCAGCAGCGCCGCCGCCACCGCGAGGACGATGATCCCGATTCGGTAGATGGGCCGCTCGGCGCGGAGATAGAAGGCGTGGGGGAGGCGATGGTCTCGGGCGAGGATGCTCATCAGCACGGGCAGCCCGCCAAAGCTGGTGTTCGCCGCCAGTCCGAGCACCGCCGTCACCGCCAGGTTCGAGACGTAGAACGGCCAGCCGGTACCGAACGCCCCGGCCGTCAACTGAGCGAGCATCGTCACGCCGCCGCGCGGGGCGACGTCATGAACGCGGATCAGCGTCGCGATGCCGATCAGCATGACCGCGAGCAGCGCGCCGAGCGCAAACTCGGTCCGCTGGGCCGTACGCACCCGCGGCTGCTTGAACGCGGGGACGCCGTTGGCGATCGCCTCAACGCCGGTGACCGCCGAGCAGCCGGCGGCGAACGCCTTCAGGATCAGGACGATCCCAACCGCCTCCGTCGCGTGCAGCGACATCGGGGTGCCGATCTGGGCGACGGGATGCGGATGAAACGGCCCGACGATCAGGGTCGCGAACACGCTCACGATGAACACCGCGAACGGCAGCGCGAGCACCTTGGCGGACTCCGTGATCCCGAACATGTTGACCGCGGTCAGCAGCGCGAGCGCGATCAGGCAGATCGGGAGCAAGTCGCCCGACAGCCCCGGGAACACGCTGGCGAGGCTCGCCGCACCGGCCGCGAGGCTGACCGCCACGGTCAGCACGTAGTCGACGACGAGCGAAGCGGCGGCAAGCAAGGCGGGCAACCGCCCGAGATTTCGCTTTGCAACCGCGTACGCGCCGCCGCCGTCCGGGTGCGCTGCGATCACCTGTGAGTAGGACAGGACGAGAATCGCCAGCATCCCGGCGATCACGAGCGTCAGCGGCAGCGTGTACTTGAGTGCTCCGGCGCCCGCGGTGACGAGCACCAGCACCATCGCCTCGGGGCCGTAGGCGACGCTCGACAGGGCGTCGAGGCTGAGCGCGGAGAGGCCACCGATGACCGACAGGTCGTGGCCGTCGTCGGAGTGCTTGCCGGTCCGGCGTCGGGGCGCCCGCAGGCCCCGGGCCGTCACCCCGGCGCTCGGCGATGCGCTCGGCGGCGCTCCGGCGCTATCTGCCGTGTCCCCGCCGGCGAGCTCTCGGGTCGAATCGCTCAAAGCAAACCGGGCTTCCGCGCCTCACGCGCGGCCCGGAGCCTAACGTCTGCGATGCGCGCGCCACTGCTCGGAGCGAATCGCCCACCGCTCGTGGTCCCGCCAGCGGCCGTTGATCTTCAGATAGCGCTCGGAGAAGCCCTCCTTGACGAAGCCGCAGCGGCGCGCGAGCGCGATCGAGGCATCGTTGCCAGGCTGGATGTTCGCCTCCAGGCGGTGCAGGCTCAGGTCCGTGAACGCATGTTCGAGCACGAGCTCGAGCCCCTCGGTCATGTACCCGCGCCCGGCGTGGGCGGCGACGGCGCCGTAGCCCAGAAACGCGCTCTGCAGGTGCCCCCTGATGATCTGGCTGATATTGAAGTAACCGACGATCGCGCCGTCCTCACGGCGGCGTGGGAGGATCGACACCAGCGAGTCCTCGCGGGTGCGGCGCAGCCATTCGCCGAATTCCTCGGGCGTAGTCGGCGGACTGAGCCAGCGGCCGTGGAGGCGGCGGCTGGCCCGCATCCCGGCGATGAACTCGTCCTGATCGTCGGGACCAAGCGGGCGCAGCGCGACCCGTGACTCGCGGCGTGCGGGCACGGCCCGAGACTACTCAAGCGCCCGAAAGCGGGGGGTTGGGCGTGAAAACGAACTCCTGCTTCGCTTTTGCGTCCCACGTTGGGCCGCGGGCGCTTGGGTCCCACGTTGGGCCTCGGGCGCGGGGGTCCCACGTTGGGCCTCGGGGGCGCGGGGACCCACCGTTGGGCCTCGGGCGGGGGGCCGCACACTCAGCCCGGGAGCTCGGCGAGCCGGCGCTCGAGCAGGCGCCGCTCCGCGTCGTCGCTGACCAGCGCCAGCGCCCGCAGATAGGCATCGCGGGCCTGGTCGGTGCGGCCGAGCCGGCTCAGCAGCTCTCCCTGGGTCGAATGCAGGTAGTGATAGTCCTCGAGCTCGAGGCGATCGATGATCTCGAGGCCTGCCTCTGGGCCTCGCGCCTCGGCGACCGCGACGGCGCGGCTGAGCTCCACTACCGGGGAGCCGGTGACGCGGGCCAGCTCGCCGTACAGCGCGGCGATCTGCGCCCAATCGCGCGGCTGGTCGGCGTGCAGTGAAGCGATCGCGGCCTGCAGGACGTAGGGCCCGCGGCCCCGCAGCGCCAGCGCCCGGTCGAGCACGGCGCGTCCCTCTTCGATCTGGCCTGCGTCCCACAGAGACCGGTCCTGATCGGCCAGGAGCACGAGGTCGCCGTCGCGCGATCTCGCCTTCCGGCGCGCGTCGTGCAGCAGCATCATCGCGAGCAGGCCGTGCACCTCGGGCTCGTCGGGCATCAGCTCGGCGAGCGCCCGCCCAAGACGCAGCGCCTCGGCTGCCAGGTCGCTGCGGGTCGGCGGCGACGAGTAGCCGGCGTTGAAGATCAGATACACGACCGCGAGCACGGCCGCGAGGCGATCGGGGAGCAAGTGGTCGGGCGGCACCCGAAACGGGATCCCGGCCGCCTTGATCTTGCGTTTGGCCCGGACCAGGCGCTGTGCCATGGTCGGCTCGCCGACCAGGAACGCCTGCGCGATCTCGGGCGTTGTCAGGCCGCCGAGCGTTCGCAGGGTGAGTGCGACCTGAGCGTCGAGCGAGAGCGCCGGATGACAGCAAGTGAATAGGAGCTCGAGGCGCTCGTCCTGAAATCCGTCTCCAACCAAGGTGTCCTCCACCGCCTCCGGTACGTCGAGCTGGCGCGTCTTGTCAGCGAGGCTGCGCTCGCGCCGGATCCGGTTGATCGCGCGGTTACGAGCGGTGGTCACCAGCCAGGCCGCCGGGTTGTCCGGGGTCCCGTCGCGCGGCCAGCGCTCGGCGGCGATCGCAAATGCCTCCTGCGCGGCTTCCTCGGCGAGCTCGAAGTCGCCGAGGAAGCCGATCAACGCAGCGAGGACCTTGCCCCACTGGTCGCGGAAGGTCTGCTCGAGCGTCACGCAGCTAGGACCCGGACCACTTGCCGAGCGGCCGCACCTCGATGGCGCCGCCCATCCGCGCCGCCGGGATCTTGGCGGCGAGCTCGATCGCCGCGTCGAGGTCGTCGCCCTCGTAGAACAGGTAGCCGCCAACGGCTTCCTTGAGCTCGACGAACGGTCCGTCGGTGGTCAGCGTCTTGCCGTCTTTCACCTGCACCGTCGTCGCCGTCTCGGGCGCCTGCATCTGCTCGCCGGGGGTGACGCCGGGGTCCTCGTTGATCGCCTTGTAATCGGCGAACACCGCGCCGCGCTCGGCGTCGGACAGCTGGTCCCAGGCCTCCGAGCCCGGAAGCGGTGTGGAACCCTGGTGGATCAGCAGCATGTACTTCATGGCTTCCTCCTTTTCGGAATGGTCGCCTATAAGACAAATGGGATGCGGCGAAATCGACAGCCCTCCGGAAAGGATTTGAGAAGCCCATGTTCGAGCTTCGTCCGATAGGCACGGTCCATTCACCCCTGAGCGACCCAGCGCTCGCGCCGCGCCAGGGTGACGAGGGAAGTCCCGAAGCAGTCCTGGCCTTCGACGAGGACATGCTCGAGGCCGCGCAGGATCTCAGCCCCGGGTCGGAGGTTTTCGTCTTGACTTGGCTGCACCTGGCGCGGCGCGACGTGCTCAGCGTCCACCCTCGCGACAACCCCGCCAACCCCCTCACGGGAGTCTTCGCCACCCGTTCTCAGGATCGGCCTAACCCGATCGGCCTGCATCGGGTGACGATTGTGGCTGTTGAGGGGACCCGCGTTCGGGTGCGAGACCTAGAGGCGATCGACGGCACACCCGTCCTGGACGTCAAGCCGGTCCTGCGTCCCGACGGCCGGTAGCCGCGAGACCGGATTGCTCACACGTAGAAGTACGGATCCAGCACGCGCACGCGCGTGATCTGATCGACCGGCAGGTCGTTGCGCGCCGCGGTCTTGCGGATCGCCTCGGGGGTGGGCGCGTCGTACACGCAGAAGCTCGTGCGCTTGTCCTCGCTGACGTAGGAGTGCACCCAGGTGACTCCCTCGTCGGCGTTGCGCTCGATCACGCGTTGGCAGATGTCGGAGCCGCCGTCAGCGATCGGGATCTCGAGCCCGTCGGCGAAGGTGCGCTGGACGATGTATCGCGGCATCTCGACCTCCTCGTCGCGTGGCTTGGGCCGCGGTCTGGAAGGTATGAGCGGGCCTGACTTGACGCATCGGGAGGACTCCCCATGTTGAGTGGCGGTGCTACCTATCTTGGTTCGTCCGCAGATGCGAATATTCGCGTGTGGACGAGGGTCTCCAGCGGCGAGTCGCGAGCAACGAATCGATGTTTCGCGACGTCAACGAGGCGGTGCGAAGCGGTCGTTGGCCGGGGGAGGAGGGGGCGCCGGTCGCGTATCGGTGCGAATGTGCGCGATTGGGGTGCAGCAGGCTGATCGAGCTGCGCGCTTCGGAGTACGAGCGCGTCCGGGCACATCCACGGCGGTTTCTGATCGCGCCCGGGCACGAAGTTCCGGGCGCCGAGATGGTCGTCGAGACCCACGACAACTACGTCGTGGTCGAGAAGCGCGACGAGGCCGGCGAGCTCGCGGAGGCGACCGACCCTCGAAGCTGATCGTGGCGAGCCGCCGCGTCAGGTCCCGGCGAGCGTGAACAGCAGCCGCAGCTCGGTCCCGCCGGACGACCGCCCGACAACGGCGAAGCCGTCGGTCATCTGCGAGATCAGCGCAAGACCCAAGCCGAGGCTGTCGTTGTCGCGTCCGGCGTGCAGCCCGCAGCCGTTGTCGGCGATCAGGACCCAGAGCTCGTTACCGGCGACCCGAGCCGTGACGTGGATCTCACCGGTCCGCCAGGGATAGGCGTAGAGGACGACATTGGTCAGCGCCTCGGATACGGCGAGCTCGATCGCCTGGATCTGCTCCGGTCCGGCGCCGGCTGCCGCCGCGCAGGCCGTGATCGCTCGACGCGCGACGGGAACGGATTCGGCGACCGCGGGATATGACTCGCGGACGGATGGCGTATCCCGGCCGGTGGAGCTTGCTGAGTACTTGGTGAGGCGCGCGCGCTCAATCAGACTCATAGCTTTAGGCAGGTTTGTTACCCGGTCTGGCGCCGTCAAAACCTAGCTCGGTCGTACAAACCGGCCGACCGGGGCTGGACGTAATGGCCCACCGGTGCGGTTGCTCTAGGTTTCCGGTCCTGTGCTGTTCGATCACGTGACCATACGCGTTCCCGACCGCGGTGCGTCGGAGCAGTTCTTCGAGACCGTGCTGGCCCCGCTCGGGATCGACACGACCTACCGGACCAGGGAGTTCACCGAGTGGCAGGAGTTCATGGTTGCGCAGGCGACGCCGACGCAGCCGGCGACGAACGGCCTGCACCTCGCGTTCGCGGCTCCTTCGCGCGAGCAGGTCGACGCGTTCTGGCAAGCCGGCATCGACGCCGGGTACGGGGACGACGGTCCACCCGGGCCCCGTCCGCACTACCGCAAGGACTACTACGGCGGCTTTCTACGGGACCCGAGTAGCAACAGCATCGAGGCGGTCCACTACGAGGCTTCGCGCCGCCGGGGTCGGATCATCGACCACCTTTGGCTCCGGGTCGCGGATCTCCCCGCCTCGCGCCGCTTCTACGAGCTCGCCGGCGAGGCCGCGGGGTTCGAGCTGCGCAGTGGCGATGAGGACCAACGCGCCACGTTCGGGCGCGCTCCCGGCACGCCTTCGTTCTCGCTCGTCGCCGGAACCGCGACGCGCAACCTCCACATCGCGTTCCCGGGAGACGACGACGCCGTGCGGCGCTTCCACGCCGGCGCCGTCGCCGCGGGATATAGGAGCAACGGCGGCCCCGGCGAGCGAGCGCGGTACCACCCGGGCTACTACGCCGCGTACGTCCTCGACCCCGACGGGAACAACATCGAGGTCGTCGACCACCATCGCGACTGAGGGACTACCTCAGTCCTTGTCCTTGCCGGTGAGCTTGTCGGCGGCCTTGTCGACCGTGTCCTTGACCGATGCCTTAGCCCGGTCGACCTTGCCCTCGTTCTTCAGGCTCTTGTCGTCCGTCAGGCTGCCGGCGGCTTCCTTGATGCGTCCCTTGCCTTCGTCGACGTGCTTGTCAGCCATGTTTTGTCTCCTTGGTTGCCGCGGTCCCGCGTGGCTGACAGTGGCCTACCCCAGCGGGCGATTTGGCCAAACGCGCGCCCGCTGGTCTAATACGCCACGAACCGGGGGCACCGGAGGCATATCGCCGGTTGGCGACCGAGAGGAGAGCAGGCCGTGTCTTATCCAGTCAGCTTCGAGGCCGACTACGTCGAGCACCGCAATCGGCTGACGACGTTCTTCCGGCTGATCCTGGCAATCCCGGTCGCGATCGTGCTGTGGTTCTACGAGATCGTCGCGTTCTTCGCCGTGATCTTCGCGTGGTTCGCGATCGTGATCACGGGTCGATACCCGGACGGGCTGTATCAGTTCGTCGCCGGGGTCGTCCGCTTCTTGACCCGGGTGACGGCGTATACGGCGCTGCTGTGCGATCGGTATCCGCCGTTTGGCGGCGCGCCAGACGCGAGCTATCCGATCAGAATGGACTTCGCCGGGCCGCTGCCGCAGTACAGCCGGCTGAAGACGGGCTTTCGGTTCATCCTCGCGATCCCGATCGTGGTGCTGCGCTACGTGATCGGCATTCTGCTGGAGATCGGCGCGATCGCGGCTTGGTTCGTGATCCTGGTCACCGGCAGGCTCCCCCGCGGCCTGTTTGACGTGATGGTGCTAGCCAACTCCTACACAGCGCGCTCGGATGCCTACCTGTTCCTGCTGACCGAGACCTACCCGCCGTTCCAGGACGAGCAGACCCGCACCGCCGGGCTGGCCGAGTACTGAGCGACGACCTCTAGGACTTGCGCGCGATCAGCACGAGGCCGTAGACGATCACGCCGGCGGCCAGCAGTACGCCGACCACGGCCAGCGCGGCATATGCCGCCGCGGCCACGCCGCGCCCCTCGCGCCGAGAGTCGCTCGCCTTGATCGCCCCCAGCAAACCGGTCGAGAACACGATCGCGACGAAGACGCTCGCCAGCAGCGAGGAATAGACCATCTTCAGCAGCGCGGTCGTGTCGATCGCCGCGCGGGTCATGGCGTGCTCGGTGCCGGCTGCGCGTGCTGAAGACGTCGCACGAATGTCGCGGCAAGCCCCGCCAGCAGCACGATCGTGACCACGATCGGCCCCGCGACCCCATTGCCGAAGAGCGTGGTGATGCCGTACACCAGAGCGCCCAGGAGGGCGGCCGCGGGCAGCGTCAAGCCCCAGGCCGCCACGATGTTGCCGGCCACGCCCCAGCGGACGGCTGAGAAGCGCTTGGCGGCGCCGGCGCCCATGATGCCGCCGGAGATGACGTGAGTCGTCGACAGGGGATAGCCGACGCTGGAGGCCGCAAGGATGACTGCGGCCCCGGCGCCCTGAGCTGCAAACCCCTGCGCTGGATCCATGCTGATGATCCGCGTGCCCAGTGTCTTGATGATGCGCCAGCCCCCGGTGAACGTGCCGAGTGAGATCGCGGTGGCCGAGGCCACGACGACCCAGTCGGGCACTTGGAAGTTGGACGCGGAGATGTTGCCGTTGGCAACCAACGCGAGCGTGATCACGCCCATCGTCTTCTGCGCGTCGTTGGTGCCGTGCGAAAGCGCCAGCAGTCCGCCCGAGGCGAGCTCACCGAGCCGGAAGCCGCGGCTGACGGGGCCTGGGCGCAGTCGTCCGACGATCCTGTAGACCAGCATGATCGAGCCACCGGCAGCGACGAACGCGAT
Organism: Solirubrobacteraceae bacterium; assembly: GCA_036000295.1. Taxonomy (GTDB): domain Bacteria; phylum Actinomycetota; class Thermoleophilia; order Solirubrobacterales; family Solirubrobacteraceae; genus Palsa-465. The sequence continues at coordinate 2,412 of DASYFZ010000227.1, read as the reverse complement.
GATCGGGGCGATGAGCGCCGGGACGATCAGATTGTCGACCAGGCCGCCGCCGTTGACCGCCGACCAACCGCTGGCAGCGACCACGGACCCCACCAGGCCTCCGATCAGCGCGTGCGAGGAGCTCGACGGAAGCCCGAAATACCACGTGATCACGTTCCAGGAGATTGCCCCGACCAGCCCGCAGAACACGACGGTGGTGGTCACCGCGTCGGTATCGACGAAGCCCTTGGCGATCGTCGTCGCGACCTTCAGCGAGATAAAGGCGCCCACGAAGTTCAAGAGCGAGGCGAACGCAACCGCCTGCTTGGGGCCAATCGCGCGGGTGGAGATCGACGTGGCGACGACATTGGCGGTGTCGTGGAAGCCGTTGGTGAAGTCGAACGCCAGGGCGGTGCCTACCACGATGACGAGAAGGATGTCTCCGCTCATCTCGACCTTGCTAGGCGTTCTTGATGACGATGCTCTCGAGGATGAAAGCGACCCGCTCGGTGGCGTCGATCGCATCCTCGAGCAGCTCGAAAATGTCCTTCCAGCGAATCACGACCATGGGGTCGATCCCCTCCTCAAAAAGCGAGGCGATCGCGCCGCGCACGATCCGGTCGCCCTCGTTCTCGAGCCGGTGGATCTCCACGGTGTGCTCGCTGATGTTCTTGTAATCGCGGACCATTGGGATCGCGGCCTCGATGTGGCGGCTCGCGTCGAGCAGTACATGGGCGAGCGCCTGGGCCTGCAGCATCGGGGCCTCGATGCCGTACAGACCGAGGTAATCCGCGACCTCCTCGGTGAAGTCGACCACGTCGTCCAGCGCGGAGCTCAGCCGCAAGATGTCCTCGCGGTCGATCGGTGTGACGAAGCTCTGGTTGAGCTTTCTGACGATCTCGTGCGTGAGCTGGTCGCCCTTCTGCTCGCACACGAGAATGTCGCGAGCGAGGATCTGGCTCTCCGGAAAGTCCGAAAGGAGCTCGTCAAGCAGCTGTGCGGCGCGAACGACGTTGGCGCCGGCTCGCTCGAACAGGTCAAAGAACGCGTTGTCGCTGCCGCGCAGCAGCTGTCCGATCGACGCCATTCAGCTCGGGTCGGGCTCGAGTTGTGAAGAGCATGTGAAGCGCAACGCGAGGCACTCTACTCGGAGGTTCGGTGCTGTTACCGGCGGGGTCAGGCCAGCAGCGCCCGGCGCCACTCGCCGAACGCGGCGGCCAGGTCGTCACGACCCATCTCCTGCAGGCGCCGCTCGTGGTCCTCGACGTATTCGACATACAACGCCACCAGCTCCGCCCGCAGGAGCTCGGCGACGGTTGCCTCGTCGGATGGCGGATCGGTCCGCCAGGCCAGCGCCGCCTCCACCAGGCGCGGGCTTGCGGTTCCGTGTCGCTCGAGGTAATGCGCGACCGCATCGCCGTTGGTGCCGACGTGGCCCGTTGCCGCGGTGTACAGGAACCGCACCGGAAACAGCACGAGCTTGGTCACCTGGCGAACCCCCTGCGCGGCCAGCAGCTCGGGGCATCGGACCTGCTCGAAAGCGTCGTTTCCGCCGGCGCGGATCGATCCGAGGCCGGCATCGGCGCCGGATGGCGGCCGGACCGCCGCGAGGTGGTCGAGCGCGAACTCGGCGCCGGTGATCACCAGCTCCTCGGTGCTCGGTCGCCGGACACGGGCGCGCGCCTCGTCGCTACCGGCCAGCAGGCGGCCGGTCTCGAGCAGGTCCAGCCGGTCCAGCGGCGGGAACCGGCCGCCGTCACGCTCGCCGGCGAGCGTGTCCGGTGTGCCCCAGAACACCGACAGCCGCTCGTGCAGGGGTGAGCCCTTGCGCCTCTGCAACTCCGCGACTCGCTGGATCGCATCGAGATCTCCGGGGCGAGGTGGATCGGTGAGGATCAGAGCGAGGTCCACGTCGCTGACCAGGTCGCTGAAGCCGCCGTGGGCCAGGCTGCCCAGCGCGTATGCGGCAAGCAGCCGGTCGCCGAGTTGCGCCCGATAGGCGTCGACCGCCTCCAGCAGGACCGTTTCGCCGTTCACGGCCGACAGGTTAGGCGCGACTCAGCAGCCTGCGCAGGCTGAACCGGACGATGTCGCTCATTGCGCCGAGCCGGAGCTGGCGGGCGCCGGTTCGCTGGCGGGCGGCACGCGGCCGGCGATCAGGCTGGTACTGAACTTGATCGCTTTGATCGCGCCCGTCGCGCCCGCCTGGAACGCGAACCCGATCGCGAGCAGGATCACGCCGAGGATGAACAGCGTCTTGCTTCCAAGCATCAAGATTCCGATGCGACCGAGGATGTAGCCGGGGGCGGAGACGATCGCTCCAAGGGTGCCGCCGACGGCGCTCGCTACGAGCTTGTCCCGCCTGGAGCCGGCTCGCTTGGCCCCGATCAGCCGCGCGGGGAGCGAGACGTAGCTGACCATCATCACCCCGAC
>DASYFZ010000465.1:0-3601 GCA_036000295.1 Solirubrobacteraceae bacterium | reverse complement strand
CCCTACGGCTACGAGGGCCTCGGCGAGGTGTTCGTGTTCCTGTTCTTCGGGATCGTCGCCGTCGCCGGCTCGTACTTCGTGCAGGTCAAGCACCTCGACTGGAAGGCGTTCGCGCTCGCCGTGCCGGTTGGCCTGCTTGCGTCGGCGATCCTCGTCGTCAACAACTTCCGCGACATCGACTCCGACCGCCGCGCCGGCAAACGCACGCTCGCGGTCCGCTGGGGCCGCGACAGGACGCGCACGATGTTCGCCGTGATCGTCTATGTCGCGTTCTTGCTCGCGCCCGTCACCTGGGTGTTCGGCCCGATGAAGCCGTGGCTCCTGCTCCCCTGGCTCACCCTCCCACTCGCGGCCCAGATCGTCCGCGAGGTACGAAACCGCACCGACGGACCCTCGCTCAACCAGGCTCTCGCCCATACCGGGATGCTGCAGCTCGCGTTCTGCACGCTGCTGTCGGCGGGCCTGTTGCTGAGCCGGTGAAGCTGGAGATCGAATTGATTGAGGCGCGCTTGCGCGCGCCGTTTGTCACCGCGCGGACGTCGGTCAACGCGCGGCGACTGGGGCTCGTCCGCCTCGAAACCGCCGACGGCCAAGTTGGCTACGGGGAGGCGGCGCCGCTCGAGGGCTACGACGCAGCCTCGCTCGACCACGTGCTTGCGGCGCTCGAGGACTGCCGCGAGCCGCTGTCACAGTCAGACGGCCAGGACCGCGAGGCGCTCACGGACGAATGCGCACGACGCGCCGTCCTCCCCCACGCGACAGCCGCGATCGACCTGGCGCTCTGGGACCTCGAAGGCCGGCGCAGAGGCCTGCCGGTGTGGCAGCTGCTCGGGGCGAGAACAGCGCCCGAGGTCGAGGTCAACGCCACGATCGCCGCCGCCGACCGGGCTGGCGCGGCCACCGAAGCGGTGGCGGCCCGTGAGGCCGGGTTTCGCACGATCAAGCTCAAGGCGGCCGTCGGCGACGACGCCGGCCGCATCGCCGCCGTGCGCGCCGTCGCCGGCCCTGACATGCGGATCCGCCTCGACGCCAACGGCGCCTGGTCGGTGCCCGAGGCCCAAGCGGCCCTGCGCGCACTCGCGCCCGCCGGCGTCGAGCTGTGCGAGGAACCGGTCCACGGGCTCGCACAGACAGAACAACTCCGCGAGCTCACCGACGTTCCGATCGCGATCGACGAGACCACCCAGGAGCCCGGCGCGCTCGACCGCCGCGTGTGCGACGCGGTGTGCCTGAAGATCGCGCGGGGCGGCGGGATCAGCGGCGTGATCGAGCAGGCCCGCCGCGCCCGCGCCGCCGGCTACGAGGTGTATCTCGCCTCAACCCTCGACGGCCCGCTCGGCATCGCCGCCGCGCTTCACGCCGCCGCGGCGATCAAGCCCGACCGCCCGTGCGGCCTGGCGACGCTTACCGTCTTCGCCGACCGCGACGACCCCCTGCCCGCCGCTGCAAGCCGCATCGCCGCGCCCGCCGGCCCCGGTCTGGGCGACGGCCTGGTCGACTGGTACTAGCTGCCGACAACGCTCAGCAAGGCAGCCGCCGGCAGCAGCACCGACACCGCCAGCGTGGCATCGCGTAGCCGCACGCGCAGGACCGTCGCGGTGGCTCGGACGTCACCCGGCACGACCGCGTGGGCTTCGTGTGCTGCCCACTGGAGCACCGCATCCGCCACGGGAAGCGGTCGATGGGGAATCCCTCGCAGGCGCTCCTGGAGCGACGCGGCTGACCCGGCGAGCAGGCTGCCGGTGTCGAGCTCGCCCAAGATGTGTGCTGCATCCGCTGCTCCCGGCACGCGGCTGAGGTGCAGGAGCCCGCGGCGAAACGCCTCGCGCAGGCCCGCGCTGCTCGCAGCGGCGCGCATCCACGTCGCGACCAGCACCAGCAGGCCGGCGCGGACCGTGCGGCTGGCCGCCTCGTTGATGCCAAGGCCGCCGACGAGCGATCCGATCAGCGTCCCCGCGGCCAGCAGTGCCGCAAGCAGCAGGCCGATCTTGATCACGTCGCGGTCGCCGTGTCGCGCCAGCACCGCGGCCCCGGCGAGCCAGATGGTGACGGCTCCGAGCACGACCCACGCGTGGGTGAACAGCAGCACCACGGTCACCACCGCAGCCGCGGCGAGCACGGCTCGCGGGTCAGCGCCAGCGTGCTCGATGACCGGCGGCGCCGCGGCGATTTGCCGGTTCTCGGCGGCCGCAGGCTCGGGCCAGGCACCCAATGCCCGCCGGTAGAGACCGACCTGGATCGTCGAAAAGAAGACCGCGGCAATGAATTGGGTGATCGCGGTGATCAGCAGCGCACCCGCCAGGCCGTCCGGCAGGAATGGCAGCCATCCGAACAGGGCGTCGAACGAGCCCTTGTAACCGGCCGGGCCGAGCAGCACAAACACGGTGAACGACGTCAGCGCCGCGTACAGCGCGAGGCGGATCGCGACGCACACCGCGAACATGCTCCGCGCGCGTCGCCCGCGGGCATGCATCGAACCGAGCAGCGGGGCGCTGAGCGCCTGGGTCAGCGGGCCGCTGAGCCGCAGCGGGCCGACCATCGCGACCGTCTGGAGCATCGCCGCCGCGCTGCCGGCGTACCCCGCGCGCAGTCCACGCAGCGCCGATTCGCGTGCGACCGCGGCGCCTCCGGCCAGCGCAAGCCAGAACGCTCCGGACGGCGCCAAACGGGCGGCCAGGAAAGACACGGCCGCAACGTGCGCCAGACCAACCGCAGATGCCACGTACCTAACGTAGCGTCAAGACGCGGGCGGGCCGCGAAAAACGCGACCCGCCCGTGACGTCTAGCTCCTGCCGCCGTGCGAGCGACCGACGTGTGTCGTCAGCCCGTACCCGTACGGATACAGCGGGTTGTAGTGCGGGTCACCGATGTTGATCGGCTCCTGCGACAGCGTCCGCGGCCACGACACCGGCAGCTTCCCGGTGAACGGACGCGCGCCGAACAGGTCGTCCGCAACCCCGGCGCCCTCGCTGCCCGGCAGCCAGGACGCGACGATCGCGTCGGACTCGTTGCGCTGGGCCGGATCGAGGATCAGCGGCCGCCCGGAGACGATCACCATCACGCACCGCTTCGCGGCGGCGCACACCTTGTCGACCGCCGCCTTGTCGGCCGCCGACAGCTGCATGTCCTTGACCGGTCGCAGCACGCCGTTGTCACCCGGGTCATAGCCCCACTGCGGGCCGAAGACGTCGCCGAAGCCCTCGGAGTACGGCGTCTCACCGACCACGACGATGCCGGTGGCGTTGTGCGGAATCGGCGCCGAGGCATCCTGGCTGTAGGTCACGTTGCCTCGAGCCAGCTGCTTGATCCCGTCGAGGATCGTCGTCCCGGGGATCACGTTGGTCGAACCGCCCTGCCACGTCAACGTCCAGCCGCCGGCCTGGTTGCCGATGTTGTTGGCGTTTGAGCCGGCGACGTAGACGTCGGAGCGGCCCCGGACCGGCAAGACGTGATGGTCGTTCTTGAGCAGTACCTGCGACTCGGCGGCCGCCCGGCGGGCGAGCGCGTGATGGGCAGCGTCGCCGACCTGGCTGATGTATCGGCGGTCGGTGAACGGGTGCTCGAACAGCCCGAGCTCGAACTTCGCGGTCAGGATGCGGCT
>DASYFZ010000180.1:0-1974 GCA_036000295.1 Solirubrobacteraceae bacterium | reverse complement strand
CCGATTGCCCCACGCCGACCGTCTCGATCACGACCACGTCGAACGCCGCCGCCAGCGCGCTCGCCGCCGCCCGCGTCGCGGGCGCCAAGCCGCCGAGCCGGTCGCCGGCCGCTGTCGAGCGGATGAACACCGAGCGATCGGCCGGATCGACCTCGATCCGGGCGCGATCGCCGAGCAGCGCGCCCCCGGACCGACGCGAGCTGGGGTCGACCGCCAACACGGCCACCGAACGCCCGAGCGCCCGCCAGGCCGCCACCAGCCGCGACAGCAGCGACGACTTCCCGACGCCGGGCGGGCCGGTGATCCCGACAAGATGCGCCGGAGCCTCTCCGCCGAGCGCCGTCGGCGACAGCGCGGCCAGCAGCGCCGCGGTCTGCTCGCGGGCCGCGGGCGTACGGCTCTCGACCAGGTTGAGCACCGCGGCCGCGGCGCTCAGGTCTCCCCGTGCCAGGCGGGCCCCCAGCTCGCTGCCTTCAGCGGGCGCCGGGCTCAAGCGACGGCTGCGCGCTGTACCCCGTGCCGCTCGGCGACGAGCTTGACGATGTCGCGCATCATCTGGTTGAGGTCCCAGTCCTTGGGGGTGTAGACGGCAGCCACACCGGCCTCGCGCAGAGCCGCTGCGTCGGCGTCGGGGATGATCCCTCCGACGATCACCGGCACGTCCTCTACGCCGGCATCGTGCAGGGCCTCCAGCACCGACGGGATCAGCTCGCGGTGCGAGCCCGACAGGATCGAGAGCCCGATCACGTGGACGCCCTCCTGGGCGGCGGATGTGGCGATCTGCAACGGCGTCAGCCGGATTCCCTCGTACACGACGTCCATGCCCGCGTCGCGGGCGCGCACCGCGATCTGCTCGGCGCCGTTGGAGTGCCCATCGAGGCCGGGCTTGCCGACCAGGAACTTGAGCCTGCGTCCCAGCGCCTCGCTGACATGCTCGACCTCGTCGCGCAGCTCGGCGATCTCCTCGCTGGAGACGGCCGAGGCCTCGCCGACGCCGGTCGGCGCTCGGTACTCGCCGAACACGTCACGCAGCGCCTGGGACCACTCGCCGGTGGTGGCCCCCGCCCGTGCGGCGGCGATCGTCGCGGGCATGATGTTCTCGTCGTGCTCGCGCGCCACGCGGGCCAGCTCCTCGAGCGCCTTGTCGACGGCGGCCTGATCGCGTTGCTCGCGCCATTTCGCCACCGCGGCACGCTGCTGGGCCTCGATCTCGGGATCGACGACGAGGATGCCGCCGTCAGCGTCGGCCGTCAGCGGCGAGGACTCGGTCGAGGTGAAGCGATTCATGCCGACCACGGTCAGCTCGCCTGACTCGATCCGCCGCCAGCGCTCGCGATGGGACTCGACCAGTGAGGACTTCATGTAGGCCACGGCTTCGACGGCACCGCCGAGCTCGGCGACGTGGCGCATCTCCTCGCGGGCGCCCTCGACCAGCTCGGCGACGAGTCCGTCCATGACCTTCGAGCCCTCGAAGATGTCGGGGTACTCGAGCAGGTCTGTCTCATAGGCGAGGATCTGCTGCAGGCGAAGCGACCACTGTTGATCCCATGGCCGCGGCAGGCCGAGCGCCTCGTTCCAGGCGGGCAGCTGGATCGCGCGGGCCCGCGCTCCGCGGCCGAGCGTCACAGCAAGCGCCTCCAGAGCGATCCGGTACACGTTGTTCTCCGGCTGCGCCTCGGTCAGCCCCAGCGAGTTGACCTGCACGCCGTAGCGGAAGCGCCGGTGCTTCTCGTCGGCCACCCCGTAGCGGTCGCGCCCGAGCTCGTCCCAGAGCTGAGACATCGCGCGTAGCTTCGCGTGCTCCTCGACGAACCGGACGCCGGCGTTGACGAAGAACGAGATCCGCCCGAACACGCTGCCCATCAGATCGTGCGGGACGCGGTCGCGGACGGCGTCAAGCACCGCGATCGCGTTGCTCATCGCGTAGGCGATCTCCTGCACCGGCGTCGCGCCCGCCTCCTGCAGGTGGTAGGA
>DASYFZ010000114.1:0-2549 GCA_036000295.1 Solirubrobacteraceae bacterium | reverse complement strand
CGCACCCAGCAGATCCTCGCCGAGGAGACGGGCGTCGCGAACACGATCGACCCGCTCGGCGGCAGCTACTTCATCGAGGCGCTCACCGACCGCATGGAGCAGCAGGCGTACGAGTACTTCGCCAAGATCGACGAGCTCGGCGGGATGGTCGAGGCCGTCAAGCGCGGGTTCCCGCAGCGCGAGATCGCCGACGCCGCGTTCGAATACCAGCGCGAGATCGAGGCCGGAATCCGCAAGATCGTCGGCGTCAACTCCTACACCGAGGGCGAGGACGAGCCGACGCCGATCCTGCGCATCGACCCCGCGTTCGAGGTCGATCAGGTCCGCCGCGTGCGCGAGGTCCGCGAGCGACGCGGATCACAGCGCGTCAACGAGGCGCTCGCCGCGGTCGAGCAGGCGGCGCAGGATCCCGAGGAGAACCTGATGCCGTATCTGCTCGAGGCGACGCGGGCGCGGGCGACGGAGGGGGAGATGGTCCAGGCCCTCCAGAAGGTTTTTGGAAGCTACACCGAGACTCCGGCGTTCTGAGCGTGTTAGACCGTCGGATGCGCAAGCTGATCCTGATCGCCGCTGTGGCCGCGTTCGCCGCGGTGCCAGCCGTTTCGGCGCTGGCCTCGAGCCCGCCCAAGAAGGTCACCGTGGGCGACAACTTCTTCAGCGTCAAGAAGATGACGATCACGAGCGGGACCAAGGTCACGTGGGTCTGGCGCTCGTTCGGGATCCCCCACAACGTCACGGTCACGAGCGGGCCTTCCAAGTTCCACTCGCGCCGCCTCCAGTCGAGCGGGTCCTACAGTCACCTGTTCGCCAAGAAGGGCACGTATCACCTCATCTGCACGCTGCATCCGACGCAGATGAAGGAAACGATCGTCGTCCGCTAGCCGAGCGGGCTGACCCCGGTCCACGCGGTCGGACAACCAACCATCTAGAATGCGCGGCCGCTCGCGGTCGATCGCCCTTGCGGCCGCTTGCTCCCGCCGAGATGTCGTCCTCCCAAGAGAAGAAGATCCGCGTCGTCGTCGCGAAGCCTGGCCTGGATGGCCACGACCGCGGCGCCAAGATCATTGCCCGCGCGCTTCGCGACGCGGGCATGGAGGTCATCTACACGGGTCTGCACCAGACGCCCGAGCAGATCGTCGAGACCGTCCTCCAGGAGGACGCCGACGCGGTGGGCCTGTCGATCCTGTCCGGCGCCCACATGACGCTCGTGCCGAAGGTCGTCGAATTGCTGCGCGACCAGGGCGCCGACGACGTGATCGTGACGGTCGGGGGGACGATCCCCGACGACGACGTCGCGGAGCTCAAACGCCTCGGCGTCGCCGAGGTATTCACGCCCGGCGCGTCGACGCAGGTCGCGGTCGACTTCATCCGCGGCGCCGTAAGGGCGTGAGCCGTCCGGCTCGCGGGCGCGCCACCTCATCGCTCCCACGGTTACTGATTGACCCGTCAGTCAACGCGGGTAAAATGCCGAAGCACTGAACTCTTAGGAGGCTTCACTTGAAGATTTGCGTCCTGGTCAAAGAGGTCCCGGACGCCGCCGTCGAGAAGCGAATCGACCCCTCGACGGGGCGGATGGACCGCTCAGGGGAGAAGAACCTGAACCCCTACGACACCCACGCCATCGAGGCGGCAATGCAGATCCGCGAGGGCGGCGCTGTGCAGGTCGACGAGATCGTCGCGGTAACGATGGGCCCGGATTCCGCGGTCCGCGCGCTGCACAAGGCCGTATCCCTCGGGGCTGACCGCTCGATGCATCTGACCGATGAGTCGCTGGCGGGCTCAGACGTGGCCGCAACCGGCTACGCACTCGCCAAGGCGCTCGAGAAGGAGTCGCCCGACCTGGTGCTCCTCGGCCAGCAGTCAGACGACGGCGAGTGCTACACGATCGGCGCCGTCGTGGCCGACCACCTGAAGATGCCGTCGCTGACGCAGGTGATCAAGATCGACGTCGAGTCCGAGGCGCTGCGCTGCGAGCGCCAGGCGGAGTACGGCTACGACACCGTCCAGGTCAAGCTGCCCGCCGTGATCTCCGTCGGAGACGCGATCAACGAGCCGCGCTACCCGTCGCTGAAGGCGATCATGGGCGCCAAGAAGAAGCCGCTCGAGAGCGTCGGCGCCGGCGACGTCGGGATCGACGCTTCGCTGGTCGGCACGGAAGGGTCGCGCGTGCAGTGCGGCGAGTTCAAGGACCCGCCGGCCAAGTCCGCCGGCCAGATCATCGAGGACGAGGACACCGACGACACCGTCGAGAAGATCGTCGCCTGGCTCGACGAAAGGAAACTCCTGTAATGGCTGATGTTCTGACTTACGTCCTGCACTACGAGGGCGAGTTCAACAAGAACTCGCTCGGCGCCGTCTCCGAGGGCGCGGCCCGCGCGTCTGAGATCGGCGGCGAATGCCACGCGGTCGTCGTCGGTGGCGACGACCTCACCGACGAGCTGTGCCAGTCGCTCGGCGCCTACGGCGCGACCAAGGTGTTCCGCGCCAAGGGCGAAGAAGGGCTCGCGCAGCCGGTAATCGACGTCATGGCCAAGGTCATCGACGACAAC
>DASYFZ010000727.1:0-3812 GCA_036000295.1 Solirubrobacteraceae bacterium | reverse complement strand
CAGCTAGCCGATCAGCTCCGTCTGATCTACGACGGCGGCAGCCTCGCCGCCAACCTCGACCACAACCCGGCGATCGCTGCCTCCGCTCGGGCCGCAGCGCGGATCCTGATCGACGCGGCGCCGCGCGTCGCCGCCTCCTAGTTCGGCGCCGGCCCGCGGAGATCCTCGACGGCGTCACGCGGGCGTTGCATCGCTACGTCGAAGACCCGCGTTGGTGAGATCCTCCGAAGCGAAGACGGCATCAGCACAATCGAAGGAGCGCGCCAGCGATGAAGACGATCGGGTTCATCGGTCTCGGGACGATGGGCGGCAACATGGCCGCCCGCTACCTCGACGCCGGGTACGTCGTGTACGGCGAGGCCCGCAACCGCGACGCCGCCCAATGGCTCATCGACCAAGGGCTGCGGTGGGTGCAGACTCCGCGCGAGGTCGCGGAGGCGGCGGACATCGTGATGACATCGCTCCCGGACGACGCGGTAGTCGAGTCGGTCGCATACGGACCTGACGGCCTGCTCGCGGGCCTGAGCGAAGGCAAGATCTGGGCTGACCTGAGCACGATCTCCCCGGGTGTGAGCCGCAGGCTCTCGACACGGGTGCGCGACGAGCGGCCCGGCGCGCAGATGCTGGACACCCCCGTGTCGGGAAGCGTCCCGCAGATCAAGAGCGGAACGCTCACGATCATGGTCGGTGGCGACGAGGACGCCTACCGGCAGGCCGAGCCGGTACTTCGAATCCTCGGAACGCCGGAGTACGTCGGTGAAAACGGCCAGGGGCTCGTGCTCAAGCTTGCGATCAACATCAGCCTGGCCGTGCAGATGCTCGCCTTCTCCGAGGGCCTGCTGCTTGCCGAGCGCGACGGGATCGATCCTCACCGCGCGGCGGAGATCATGACTGAGAGCTCGATTGGCTCACCGATGCTCAAGGCACGTGTTCCGCTCGTGCTGGACAAACCCGATGAGACCTGGTTCGACATCGAGCTGATGCACAAGGACATCCGCCTCGCCCGGCAAGCGGCCGCGGAGGCCGCGACGCCGCTGCCGACGGCCGCAATCGCCGACGAGGTGCTCACCCAGGCGGAGCAAGCCGGATACGGGCATCGAGACATTGCCGCTGTGTACGCGGCCCTCGCGCAGCAGGCGGTGTGATTTCAGTTACGAGCCGTCAAGAGCGACTCACCACCACTTGCGCTCGAGCGCTGCTCGCGTCCCTCCGGTGCGATCGAGCGCATCCAGCTCGCCCATCGCATCGTCGGGTAGTTCGAAGTCGAAGATCTGAGCGTTTTCCGCAATGCGTTCGCGATGAGTTGACTTGCCGACGACCGGGATGCCCCGCTGCGCACACCAGCGCAGCAGGATCTGAGCCGGACTGCGGCCAAGTCGCTCCGCGATGCCGGCGACGGTCCGGTCGCGCAGCAGTGCACCGGTTCCCAGCGGGCTGTAGGCCTCGAGCGCGATACCACGTTGATCGCAGGCCTCAAGCAGCCCTTTGCGGTAAGCCGACGGGTTGAACTGCACCTGGTCGACCACCGGTGCGACGGTGGCGTCGGCGAGGACCTGGTCGAGCTCGTCGGGGTCGAAGTTGGAGACGCCGATCGCCCTTGCGTAGCCGCGCCCATGCGCGGCCTCCATGCCGGGCCAGGCCCAGGTGGCGCCGCCGGCCGGCCAGTGCACGAGGTACAGATCGACGTAGTCGACCCCGAGCCGTTCGATGCTGGAGGCGGCCTCTCTGAGGGGATCGCGCCGGCTCGGGAAGAACTTCGTCGTGATGAACACCTCGTCGCGTGCCATCCCACTCTCGCGCAGCGCGCGTCCGACGCTTGACTCGTTGCCGTATGCCTGCGCGGTGTCGATGTGGCGGTATCCCAGCTCCAACGCCGCGCGCACGGCCTCAACGCACTCCGGGCCGTCGGGAACCTGCCACACGCCGAGCCCGAGCAGAGGCATCACCGACCCGTCGGCGAGCACCCGACCGCGGCCGTCGGGGCTCAAGGCCGCTGCTCGACCGGAGTCAGGCATGCTTCGAGTCGCCCGCCGAGAGGCCCGCGCGGGCCCGCACGATCTCGGTCAGCTGCTTGACCACTCCGAGCTGCTTGTCGCGGTGGCGCATCACCACGGAAAGGATTGCATGGTCGTGCAATGGCTGGTCGGCGGTGATCCAGCGAATCAGCGCTGAGCTGTGGACGACGCTCGCGGCGTCATGGATCTCCGAGCAGAGCCGCGCTCAGTCCGGCGCGTCCGTCTCCCAGGGCCGGTCGAGCACTCGCGCCTGATCGTAGGGGCCCGGGTTGTCGGGCGCCGCGAGCAGCGGTCCCGGGCACGTGATCGCTCCCGCGTCTGCGTAGCAGTCGCCCGTCTGGGCGCCCGCGTACCAGGCGGGAAGCACGAAATCGGACACGTACACGCGACCGAGCTGGTAGGCGTGGTGCTCCACGGGGTCGGCGACTTCGAGCTGGTTGCTGACGAGATCGCGGATGTAATGGGCGTTCACGGGATCCACCAGCGTTTCGACGATCTCGTGCGAGAAGTCCGTCGACCATCCCTGAACCGTCAATGCCCCGGTCCAGACGAGCAGGTACGGGAGCCCGCGATTTGAGAAGTGCTCGCCCCAAGGCTCCCCCGCACCGCCGGTCTTCAGATACAGCTTCCAGCCACCCGGACCGAACGCGACACACGGCGTGCCCCACGCGGCTCGGACCTGCAGGGATTGCGCGACCACGGCGTTTTCGACGAGCGCCAGGGCCGCCGGACGCACGTTGGCCTGATTGACGACCGTGATCGTCTGGACCGGCGCGCCGGCCGGGCACGCCGCCTCGGCGACATGCACCGGGTGAGTGCGCGCTTGCGCCGAGCCCGCGAAAACGAGCATCGCGGTCGCGATGAGTGCCGCGCCGATCCGGTTCATGCCCGGTTAGTCGGCCCGGCCGGCGAGGCATTGAGCGCCCGCCCAGAGTGCTCAGCTCACCGACGCACCGATGAAGGCGAGCGTCTGAGCCTCGAGCCGCGTCTTCTCGCCGTCGGTCAGCGAGCTCAAAGGCCCACGCAGCAGGACCGCCAGCCCATGGACCGTGGCCCAGGTCGGATATTCGATGCCCTGCCGTCGCGCGGGCGACAGGAGCCCGGCGGCGACGAGATTGTCGAGGGCCGACTGCAGATGGTCGAGCGGGCTCGGTTCGCCTGCGCCCGCGGCCGGCAGATGACGGTCGCTGGCTGCGAACGCGGTGTCGAACAGGCCCGGCTCGGTGCGTGCGAACTCGAGATACGCCTGGCCGACCGCCCGGAGCCGGAGCCGGGCGCCGGTAGGCGTGTGCGGCCCGGGGCGCACTTCGCCCATTCGGGCTGCCATACGCCGGGCGAGTTGCCCCACGGCCTCGTCGCTGACAGCCGCAAGCAGCGCATCGCGGTCGGCGAAGTGCCGATAGGCGGCGTTCGGCACGACCCCGACGGTCCGCGTCACCTCGCGCAGCACCACCGCGTCCGGACCTCCTGCTCGCGCGAGCGCCACCCCGGCCTCAACGAGCGCCGCCCGGATGGCGCCCCGCGGGCGCGGTCCCCGACGCCCGCCGCGATCGTTCGCTTCGAGCTCAGCCGCGGGCTCGTCATCACGTGTTGGCATCGAACGCGGACTCTAGTGGACAGTGTCCACAAATGCGTTACAGTGGACAGCGTCCACATTTTCGGTCGACGGAGAGTTCAAAATGCATCACACGACGAAGCCAACCGAACAGCCCTACGCCACCGGCCTGACGCGCTCGAACATCGAGCAGGCGCTGGCCGATGCCGGCAAGCAGACCGACGCCCTGCAGCCCTCTGACC
>DASYFZ010000704.1:0-10829 GCA_036000295.1 Solirubrobacteraceae bacterium | reverse complement strand
TCGCGTTCGCCGCGACGGCTCGGAGGCGAACATTCCGGCCGAGCAGGTGGTCGTCGGCGATGTCGTGCTGCTCGCCGCCGGCGACGAGGTGCCGGCTGACGGCCGGCTGATCGAGGCCAGCGCGCTCCAGATCGACGAGTCGGCGCTGACAGGCGAGAGCGTGCCGGCATCGAAGGGGACCGAGACTCCGACCGGCGCGGATCTGGCTCCCGCCGACCAGACCGACATGGCGTTCATGCACACGCCCGTCACGCACGGCAGCGGCGTCATCGTGGTGACCGCAACGGGGAGCGACACTCAGGTTGGGCGGATCGCAGGGATGCTCGCGACCACGACCCGCGAAGAGACGCCGCTCACCAAGCAGCTGAACACGCTGACCTTGTGGATCGTTGCGGCGGCCGGCATCACGATGGTCGTGATGTTCGTGCTGGGAGCTCAGCGCGGCCAATCGTCGACGGTGATCTTCACGAGCGCGGTAGCCCTGGCGGTCGCTGCAATCCCGGAAGCGATGCCCACGGTGTTGCAGGTGGTCATGTCGCTCGGCGCCGCCGAGCTCGCACGGCGCGGGGCGGTGCTCAAGGACCTCGCGTCCGTCGAGACGCTCGGCTCGACGTCGGCGATCAACTCCGACAAGACCGGCACGCTGACGATGAACCAGATGACCGCGGTGGAGGTGGTCGATCCGACCGAGCGCTACACGATCTCCGGCTCCGGCTACGAGCTCGAGGGTAAGGTGCACCGCGCCGCCGGCTCGGGCGACACGATCGAGGACGCGATCCTCCCGTACATCATCGCCAACGACGCAAAGCTCGTCGACGGCAAGGTCGTGGGCGACCCGACGGAGGGTGCGCTGCTCGTGCTCGCCTACAAGGCGGGCCTCGACATCGAGGGCACTCGCGACCGCCACCCACGGCTCGCGACGCTCCCGTTCGATCCGACGTACAAGCTGATGGCGACGTTCACGCGGCTGTCGGACGACGGCGTCCGCTGTTACGTCAAGGGCGCCGCCCCCGCCGTCATGAGCCACGCCGCGACCGCTCTGTCCGGCGGCCAGAGCGTTCCGTGGGACGAGGACCAGCGATCGCAGGCGGAGGCAGACATCCGCAGGATGGGCGAGGGTGGGTTGCGCGTGATGGCCGCGGCGTACCGCGACATCAGCGGGGACTCCTTCGACCCCTCGGGCGACCTGCTTGCCTACGTCGAAGGCCTCGAGATGACGAGCCTGGTGGGGATGGTCGATCCGCCCCGCGCGGCATCCAAGCAGGCGGTCCACGACGCGCAGAAGGCACACATCCGCGTGCGGATGGTCACCGGCGACGACGTCGTCACCGGCGCCGCGATCGCCAAGCAGCTCAACATCGAGGGTGAGGCGATCCTCGGCTCCGAGTTCGCCGCGCTAAGCGAAGCCGAGCGCCTGGCGCGAATCGACGAGATCGGCGTCGTCGGCCGCGTCGCACCCGAGCACAAGGTGCTGCTCGTCGACACGCTCAAGCAGAAGGGCCACGTCGTGGCGATGACCGGCGACGGAGTCAACGACGCGCCTTCGATCAAGGCAGCGCACATCGGGATCGCGATGGGCAGCGGCACCGAGGTGGCCAAGAACGCAGGGCGGATGATCCTCACCGACGACGACTTCGCGACGATCGTGCACGCGGTCGAGCAGGGGCGCAAGCTGTACGACAACCTCACCAAGTACGTCCGCTTCGTGCTGATCTCGCTCGTCGCGTTCGTCCTCACGTTCCTGGGCGCGACCCTGCTCAACATCGCCGCCGGGCAGCCGTTCACGCCTCCACAGGTGCTGTGGATTCACTTCTTCATCAGCGCGCCGTTCGGCGTAGCGCTCGGGCTCGATCAGGCCACCCCCGGGCTGATGCGCCTGCGCCCGCGGCCCAGCGATCAGTCGATCATGACCACCGGCGTCAAGCTCACCTCCGGCCTCGTCGGTCTGTACATGGCGATCTGCCTCGACGCGCTCATCTACTTCGGAAAACAGCACTACCACAGCGTCGCGACCGGCTCCTCGATCGGGCTGACGGCGTTCGCGCTGATGCTCGTCGTCGCGGCCTACGAGAGCCGGAGCGTGTCGGGCTCGGTGCTCGAGAGCGCGACATTCGACAACTCGCAGATGAACTGGATCGCGATCGCGGAGATTGCGCTCGCGGTGATGGTCACCCAGATGGACCTGTTCAACCGGCTGCTCGACACCGTGCCGCTGAGGGTCGGGCAGTTCGGGCTCGCGTTCGCGTCGGCCGTGCTGCTGCTGGCGCTGTGGGAGGGCGGCAAGCTGATCGCGCGCCGACAGGCCGAAGGCGAACGCGCGTAGCGCCCATCGTCAGCCCGCCCCTGCGCTGACCGGCAGAGCGTTGGAGGCGAGGTCAGACCATGCGCCCGCCAACCTCCGGGCGGCCTCCTCCAGCACCGCCGGCGCCGGTCCGTAACAGACGCGCACGTATTCGGGAAAGGCCCCGTCGGGGCTGCTCGCGCCGCCGGGCGCGACCGCGACCCCGTGGCGCAGCGCCGCCTGCGCAAACGCCGCGCCGCTGCCGGCCGGCGTTGCCATCCACAACGACCAGCCGCCCTCGGCCGGCCGTGCGTCCCATTGCGGGAGCTCGCGCTGGAGAGCCTGATGCAGCGTCCCCATGTGTTCGGCGGCCTGGGCACGGCGCCGCCGGCATAGCTCGTCATAGCCGTCAAGGATCTGGATCGCGGCGAGTTGGTCCAGCGCTCCGACGCCGAGGTTGAGCGCACCCTTCACTCGCGCGAGTCGCAGAATCGCCGGGCGCGGCGCTCGCAGCCAGCCCACGCGAAGGCCACCCCAGGCGACCTTGCTCAACGAGCCGGCCGCCAGCACACGGTCGGGCACGTGGGCCCACAAGGGGGTCCCGGGCTCGCCGTCGAAACGCAGCTCGTCGAGCACGGTGTCCTCGACCACGGTCAGCTCGTGCTCGGAGGCGAGCGCGGCGAGCCGCTCCCTGCGGTGCGCGGCGGTGCGGCCGCCGGTGGGGTTGTTGCAGGAGGGAGCGACGTAGACGGCGTGAACGTGCTGGCTGGCGAGCAGCTGCTTGAGCCTGTCAACGCGAAGGCCGGCACCATCGCGCTCGACCGCGAGTGCCTGGCCGCCCGCGCGGGCGATCGCATCGAGCGCGCCCGGGTAGCCGGGAGACTCGACGGCGATCCGCCTCCCGTCGGCCGCGGCCATCGTGACCGCGAGGCTGATCGCCTCCTGTGCGCCGTTTGTGATCAGCACCTCTTCGGGCGACGTGTGCGCTCCACGCACCGAGAGGATCTCGGCGACCATCGCTCGCAGTTCGGCCCAGCCCGCGGGGACGTACCCGTGCCCGCTCGCGTGGCGTGCCAACGCCGCGCCGGAGACCGTCACGCCCTCCACGACGTCGTCGAGCTCGGGGGCGCCGACCGACAGATCGATCAGCGGCGCATCCGTGTCGGTGCGGGCGAGCAGGCCGGCGAGCGCCGGAGACGATGCGCCCGCAGCGGCTGGCAGGGCGTTTCGCATCACCGTCCCGCTGCCGTGGCGCGTCACCGCCAGGCCGCGCTCGCGCAGATCGCGGTACGCCGCCACGACGGTCGAGCGGCTCACCCCGAGCTCAGCGGCGAGCACGCGCTCGGCCGGCAACTCGCCGAGCGGGGGCAGCGCCGCCCGGTTGGTGGCTCCGACCAGGGCATCGGCCAGGCGCACGAACAGCGGTCCCCGTCCAGAACGCCATTCGCCGAGTCCCGCGACCAGGCGCTCCGAAGAATCGGCCATATCAGTCCACTTTGGTCGAATTGGCTATCGACTGACAGTCCACTGGGCGGGAGGATTGCATACATGAACCCAATCGACCAGCAATCACCGTTCGGGGAGCTCTTGACAGACGCCTTCGCGAGCGAGTGGATCGAAGCTTGGAACGCCCGGGATCTCGATCGGATCGTCTCGCACTACCGCGACGACCTTGTGCTCGTGTCCCCGTTCGCGGCTCGGGCCGGTGCGCCGGGCGGAGTTATCCGCGGCCTCCCGGCGTTACGCGACTACTTCGGGCGCGCGCTGCAAGCGTTCCCCGAGCTGCACTTCGAGCCATTTGCCGCCCTCGCGGGCGTCGACTCGGTCGCGCTGCACTACCGGTCGGTGGAGGGCCGTGAGGCGATCGAAGTTATGGAGCTCGACCCGGATCACCAGGTGCGTCGTGTCGCCGCGCACTACGGGCCCGCGAGCAGCGACCCCGCGTCCTGAGCTCAGGACGCGGCCGGCTCTGGCAACGGCAGCGCCGCGAGCAGCTCTTCGGTGGGAGCCTCGAACAGCAGGCTGCGTGTGGTCTCGGCGGCTTCGGAAGCGCGCACGACGTCGATCGCGATCGAGCGGACCTGGCCCGCGATCTCGTTGAGGGCGAGGTCGTGGTGCCGTTGGGCGACGGCGGTCGCACGGCCGGCGGCCTGCAGGGCCATCCTCAGCACGTCGCCGCCCCGCCATGGCTCGTCGAACTGCGCAGGCAGCTCCCAGGCCGCCAGGCCAAGCTCGCGGACGGCGTCTCCGAGCTCAGGCTGGGCCGGACGCCCGGCGCGCGCGTAGATCTGAACGTTGCGCGCGAGCACGCGCGCCCCGCGGGCCGCCTGCTCTGCATGGCCCACGATCCGCGCGTAGCGGTCGAGTTCGGCTCGCGTCGGACGGCGAAGCGGCGCCCAGCGAGCGGTGTCGCTTCCGACCAGCACGGCCCGCTTGAGCCCGCCGATGGCGGCCTCGACGTTCTCGGCCGCCGCCAACGCCGACTCGCCGTGGCGCACGTCGCCGACGCTCAACGCCGCGGCCGCGTCACGCAGCACGATCCCCAGCTCCCCGAATACCGCAGACGTGGCACGCACGACACCGGTGACCGGATTGGGCGGGAACACCAGCGTATGAACGGCCAGCGCGACGCCACCGCCGATCAGCACGTCCTCGAGCCGCACGACCGGCGTCGACGACACCGTCGCCACGAGGATCGCCGACACTGCAGCCTCGCCGACGAGCATCTCGCCGCCCCCGAGAATCACCGCGGCTGACATCGCCAGCACGACCAGCAAGCCGATCTGAGGCAGGCCGCCGCCGATCACCCGCAGGATCAAGTCCGCCATGAGGATGCCGAGCACGACCCCCGCGATCAGCTGCACGGAACGCTGCCGGCGCTCCCCGAACGCGGCGCCGAGCGAGATCACGGCGGCGATTGCTGCGAACGCCGGACGATGCTCGACGCCGAGCAGCACCGCGAGATACCAAGCGGCGACCGCAGCCACCGCGGTCTGCACGATCGGCCACATGCGCCCGTACGTGCGCCTGCGAACGAGTCGGATGAGTCTTGTGATCACACTGAAGACAACACCTGCGAGCGGGACCGTTACACCCGCGCCTCGGGCGCTCACACGCTGTTAACGCGTGCCGGCCCCCTCGCGGCGCAGCGAGACGGGGTCTAGCGCCCGGTCAACTCGTACCCGCGGCTCGCTCGCTGACCGGCGCAACTGTGCTCGCCGTCCGCGGCGAGGAGGTCCCCGAGGGCGCCTCTGACGCAGCGATCCTCCGGTATCGGATCTGAGCGGCTACTGATCGCCGGCAGGCGGCCGAGGCTCGTCGGACTGCTCCTTCAGGCGATCCTCTAGAGAACGCAGACCGATCTTTGCCTGCAGGAGCTTGTCCATCCCATCAGACACAAGCTTGTCGATCTCGCGAATCTGATCGACGAGTGTCTTAGTTGAGGCTACCACCGGTCATCACTCTAACACTGCACACTCAAGCGCTCGGGAGGGCAAACCGATACCGGGCTGGTGTCTGCGGTGAGAGAGAGCGTCCCGCCCCCTGGTGGGGAGCGAACAGAGGAGCCTGCCCGGATCTCCGCCCCAGCCCCGACGCCCCCGCGGCGTCAGCGCACCCGCCTGGTTGCGATCGCGGTCGCCGCCGTTGCGTGCGCGGCTGCCGTTGCGGCGGTTCTGCTGCCGGCGGGACATCGGCGTCCCACGGAGTCCTCGCTTCGCGCGGCCGGCTTCACCACCGAGTACCCGGCGGGCTGGAGGCTCCTCATCGGTAAGTCGGCACAGGGCGTGACCACGTACTCGATCGGCTCGACGAACACCCCGCTTGACTCGCTAAACCTCCCGGCCCCCGGTGAAATCGGCGTCACCGTCAGCGAATCTTCGATCGCAACCGCGTCGCTCGTGGATCCGGCCGCCGCGAGCGACGATCCGCTTTCGCTGTTGTCACACATGATCGGTATTCCACGTGTGGCCGGGGCGCCCGAGGTTCTCACGCCGCTTCACGAAGTGACACTCGGCGGCACTGCCGCCGCGGCGATCAAGTACAGCTACACGTACAACAACGTCGGCAACGTTCAGTCAGACATCGTCGCACGACACGGATCACAGATCGTCATGATCGAAATGGACGCCGAGCCGTCGCTGGCCGCGCAAGGTGCTGCCGCGCTGGCTACCGCCGTCGCACAATGGCGCTGGCAGGACACGCAGCAGGCGCCGAGCACCGTCAATCCCGCTGCCGGCGCGCCGGTACGGCCAGACTCGGCAAGCGTTGCAGGCCGCTACGAGGTCGTCGGCAACGTCCTGGCCGTCCATGGCTTCGCCTCGGAGAGGGCCGGCGATGAGCTGCTCAGACATTGGTGGATCAACCGGTCGTGCATTGGCTCCACGTGTCGGCTCGTCCTCACACGTGACGTCGCGGCGGCCTCGGGAATTCCGCCGATTTCCGCCGACCTGACCCCGACGCGCGGCGGTTGGACTGCGCACTTCGAGGAGACGCAAGGCTGCAGCGGACCGGGCTCGCGCGTGAAGACGACGGAGCTGTCGACCTGGAAGATCTGGGCGACGCCCGCCGGTCTGGAGGCGACCGAGCACGGGCACTCGCCGGAGTCCGGCGGTTGCCCCTCGAGCGACATCGTCATCCACTGGTACGCCGCCAAGCACGTGGCGCTTGCTCCCCAGCCCCCGTCGACTGAGGCCTAGCGCCCATCGCGGAGCCTCACTAGGCGGTGTCGGCGGGGACCACGGTCGTGCCGGCGATGCGGTCCCCGATGCGCTGGGGAGGCCTGCGGGAGCCATGCATCGCGATCCAGCCGACGAGATAGAAGACCGGCAGCACGTCGACGATCCTGCCGAGGGTGCGTAGCAACACCGGCCGAGCGCCGAGCGGCCGGCCGGAGATCGTGATCACCTTCAGCCCCATCAGCCCTTTGCCGATCGTCGTCGTGGTTCCCAGCTCGGCGATGAAGTAGTAGAGCAGCGCAATCACCACCCAGGCGACGAACACTCGTCCGTTCAGGTTGATCGCGAAGCCGTGGTGCTCGGTCACCGCCCCGCCGTCGCTCGTCGTCCAGCTGCCGATGTGGCCTTGGCCGGAGGCGAGTGACAGCACGACGCTGACGATGAACAGGAACAGCACGTCGATCCATCCCGCCCAAGTGCGGCGGCGCTGCAGGTCGACGAGTGGATCGCGATAGACGGGCATATCGGGACACATACTGCCGGGGTTTTGACCTTGGGGCGCGGCATGCGATCAAGTAGCCTCGACCGCGTGACCATGCGGATGAGGTCGGCAATCGCGGCCTTCCTGAGCGTGCTGCTCATCGGCGCGGTGGCGGCACCGCTCGCGCAGGCCGACGGAGACCCGGGCAGCGACGTGCTCGTCTACCAGGACCTGTTCGTCGGCTCGACCGCCGGTCTCTCGATTCCTCAGCAGGCTCAGTTAGGCGGTCTGCTGAAAGCGGCGGAGCGTTCGAAGTTCCCGATCAGGGTCGCGATCATCGGCAGCCGGACGGACCTGGGCGCGGTCACCGCCTTGTGGCGCAAGCCCCAGGCATATGCCCGTTTCCTGGGCCTCGAGCTGTCGCAGGGCTACAAGCAGCGGTTGCTCGTGGTGATGCCTAACGGGCTCGGGTTCAACTGGCCGGGGCACTCGAGCGCACCGGCGTACCAGACGCTGGCGGGCATCCGGGTCGGAAACGGCGCGAACGGCCTTGCGTCCGCGGCGGCGGCGGGAGTAAGCAAGCTGGCAGCTGCCGATGGCGTCAAGCTCGCGCCGGTCGCGACCTCATCGCGGTCGGGTCCGGCGCCGTCCGGTGGCGGGAGTTCGCCGGCTCCCCCGGGGCGGTCGGTCGACAGCGTCGTCGGGACCATCGCCGTGATCCTCCTCGCGCTGGCCGCCGGGGTGTTCGCGATCCGCTGGGCGCTCCGCAGACGGGCCGGGCGAGCCGAGCGTCAGCCGCGTCGGCTCGCTCTGCCGGTCCCGCGACGCTGGCTTGCACCGAGCGCCGCGCTCGTGGCACTGGCACTGACCGGGACGGTCGTAGCTATCGCCGCTGTCGGGAAACATGGCGGCACGACACAACGCGCGTCGCTGGCATTCAACCCGACACTGGATCCGGGCACGCCGCTGTCGGGCACGGCTCCGGATTTCACGCTGTCAGATCAGTTCGGAAAGCCGGTGTCGTTGCGCCAGTTCCGAGGCAAGGTCGTGATCCTCGCCTTTAACGACTCAGAGTGCACCACCGTATGTCCGCTCACGACGAGCGCGATGCTCCAGGCCAAGGCGATGCTCGGGAAGGCCGGCTCGCAGGTGCAGCTGCTCGGGGTCGACGCCAATCCCCACGCCATTTCACTGGAGAACGTGTGGTCGTACTCAGAGCTGCACGGGATGCTCCACGACTGGCATTTCCTGACGGGCTCGCTGCCCCAGCTCAAGCGCGTGTGGAAGCAGTACGCAATCGAGGCGGCAGTCGAAGCGGGTGAGATCACGCACACCCCGGCGCTGTTCGTGATCGATCCCCAGGGGCGCAAGGCGAAGGTTTACATCACCCAGATGTCCTATTCCTCGATCGGTCAACTCGGACAGCTACTCGCCGGCGAGGCGTCGAAGCTGCTCCCGAGTCACCCCGCGGTGCAGTCTGGCTTGTCGTACGCACGCGTCCCGGGGATCACGCCGGCGCAGGCCGCGACGCTGCCCCGTGCCGGTGGAGGAACCGTGCAGCTCGGCCCCGGAAAGTCGGCGCACCTGTACGTGTTCTTCGCGACTTGGGATCAGGGGACGAGCGCGCTCGGCGGCCAGCTCAGCGCGCTGAACGGCTACGCGACCGCTGCACGCCGCCTCGGCTTACCGCCGCTGACCGCTGTCGATGAGGCGAGCGTCGAGCCCTCATCGCAAACACTCACCGACTTCTTGAAACGGGTCCCTCGGCCGTTGTCGTATCCGACGGCGATCGATCGCACCGGCAGGGCCGCGGACGGCTATCAGGTGCTCGGAGTGCCGTGGTTTGTGCTCACGTCGCGCACGGGCCAGATTCTCTATTACCGCGAGGTCTCCACCGCTGGCTGGCCGAGCACCAAGACGCTGGTCTCATACGTGAAAGCCGCGCTAGCGCGCACGCCCAAGACACCGCCCGCGGGCTCCCAGACCAATCTCGCGCAATCGCCCCCGGCGCTTGCGGCGCTGCAGAAGCAGGCCGACCAGGTGGTCGGTAGTGAGCCGGATCTGCAGGCCAGGATCCGGGCGCTGCGGGGCTACCCGATCGTGATCAACGCATGGGCATCGTGGTGCGGGCCGTGCCGCGCTGAGTTCGGGCTGTTCGCCTCTGCTTCGGCGCGCTACGGAAGCCGCATCGCGTTCATCGGCGCCAACAACGACGACTCGGCCACGGACGCCCGCGGCTTCCTGGCACAGCATCCGGTCCACTACCCGAGTTACGAAACGACGACGTCGAGCCTGAGGCCGCTTGCGTTCGTCCAAGGCCTGCCAACCACGATCTTCATCAACCGGGCGGGCAAGGTCGCGTTCGTGCACACGGGTCAGTACGACTCCCAGGGAACGCTCGACCACGACATCGCGAGCTACGCGCTCGGCGGCTGACCTAGCTCGGCGATCAGGTCGCTGACGCGGCCCGCGATGTCATCGCGGGTGGCGCGAACCTCGTCCAGCGGCCGGCCCTTGGGGTCGGGCAGGTCCCAGTCGATGTAGCGCTTGCCGGGGATGTAAGGGCACTCGTCGCCGCACCCCATCGTGACCACGACGTCAGCGTCGTCCGCGAGCTCGTGCGTCAGCAGTTGAGGGCGGCGGTCGGTGAGGTCGATACCGAGCTCGCGCATTACCTCGACCACCTCGGGATGGACTCGGTCGGCGGGTGCGGTCCCCGCCGACGCAGCGGTGTGCTCCTCCCTCGCTTCCCGTTCGAACAGCGCCTGGCTCATCTGGGATCGGCCCGCGTTGTGCAGGCATACGAACAGAACGTGTGCCATCGCACGGAGTATGAACCGCAAGCCGGCCCTGCGACCCGGGGTCTGACGCTGCGGCTGACAGGCGGCGTCCTCGCCGGCAGCGCCGCCGCCGCGGGGCAAGCCGGGCGCTCACACGCTTCGAGTGTTTTGCGGCACCGCCGTTGTCGTGCCCGCCGGTGCCTTCGGCAAGAGCGTGCACTTCGGGAACGGCCAGACACCGAGCTTCACGTCACGAGATCTTGTGCGTGATCTGCGTGCGATGGACTCTCTCGAAGTCGTCCACTCGCCACGTCTCGACGCCGTCCTCAACGCTGTAGTTCTTGATATGGGCGGCGCTGACCTCCAGAAGGGTGCCGCCGCCGACGTTGAGCTGCTCGCCGGCCTTGTTTGCGGGTGCAATGGTGACCTTCACGTCTGTCCGGGTGCCCGAGTTCGCAAGCTTCTGCAGCTTGCCGGAATGCTTGCCCTTCTTCGAGGTCACCTCGACGGTGTCCAGCGTCGCCGCTCCGGCCCATTCCTCTAGGTTGCCTCCCTTGACCTTGATCTGGCCGACGCCGCCGATCTGGACGGTTCCAGTCCGGACCGGCTCG
>DASYFZ010000702.1:0-2074 GCA_036000295.1 Solirubrobacteraceae bacterium | reverse complement strand
GACTCGATCACCAGACCCGTCCGCAGGCGCGTGCCGCGACGCACGAGGTGGTGGTGGACCGCCGCAACCGCCAGCAGCGAAGGCATCGCCACGCGCTCAGGCCCGAGGTTGCGGTCAGACAGGATCAGGATGTTGGCGTCGTTGTCGACGTAGCGGGCCGCCTCTTCGCACAGCTTCTCGAGCCGCGGCTCGATCCCGCCGGGGCCCTGCTCCACCGGCCAGGTGATGTCGAGCGTGGCGGCGTCGAACACGTCGTGGGAGACCTGGCGCAGCTTCTCGAGCTCGTGGTTTCTGAGGATCGGCTGGTCCATCACCAGGATGTGCGCCTGCTCGGGCGACTCCGACAGCAGGTTGACCTCGGCCCCGACTCCGGCCTGCAGGCTCATCACGACCGCCTCGCGGATCGGGTCGATCGGCGGGTTGGTGACCTGCGCGAACAGCTGCTTGAAGTACGAGAACAGCGGCGGCTGGCGGTCGGAGAGCACTGCCAGCGCGGCGTCGTTGCCCATGCTCGCGACCGGCTCCTCGCCCTTGGCGGCCATTGGCGCGATCACCATCCGCAGGTCCTCCTGCGAGTAGCCGAACGCCAGCTGCTTTGAGCGAAGCGGCTCGATCCGGGGCACGCGCGGCTCGCGGTCCGGCAGGTCGTCGATGTGGACGACCGAGCGCTCGTACCACTCTGCGTACGGCTTGCGGCGCGCCGCCTGGCGCTTGGCCTCCTCGTCGGCGACGATCCGGCCCTCGTCGAGGTCGACGAGGAACAGCTTGCCCGGAGCCAGCCGGCCCTTGCGCTGCACGTGCTCGGGCGCGACGGTCATCACGCCGGCCTCGGAGGCGAGCACGACGTAGCCCTCGGTGTCCTGGATCCAGCGCCCGGGGCGCAGGCCGTTGCGGTCGAGCACCGCGCCGGCGAGACGCCCGTCGGTGAACACCACCGCGGCCGGCCCGTCCCACGGCTCCATCAGGCACGAGTGGAAGTCGTAGAAGCCCTTGACGTCGGGGTCGAGGTCCTTACGGGTCCGGTAGGCCTCGGGGACCATCATCATCACGGCGTGCGGGATCGGGCGGCCGCTGAGCACGAGCAGCTCGAGCACGTTGTCGAAGATCGCCGAGTCCGAGCCACCCTCGCGCACGACCGGGATCACCTTCTGCAGGTCGTCGCCGAACAGCTCGGAGGCGAGCTGCGACTCGCGTGCACGCATCCAGTTGACGTTGCCGCGCAGCGTGTTGACCTCGCCGTTGTGGGCGATCATCCGGTACGGGTGGGCCAGCTCCCAGCTGGGGAACGTGTTGGTCGAAAAGCGCGAGTGCACCAGCGCCAGACGGGACGCCAGACGCGGGTCGCGAAGGTCGGTGAAGTAGCGCGGCAGCTGCGGCGCGGTCAGCATTCCCTTGTAGACGATCGTGCGGCTCGAGAAGCTGGGCAGCGCGACCTCGCGGCCGGCGGCGCGCTCGATCACGCGGCGGATCACATACAGCTTGCGCTCGAAGGTGTCCTGGTCCTCGATGTCCTCGGCCGCCTCGATCAGCACCTGGCGGATCACGGGCGCGCATACGCGTGCCGTCTCGCCGACGTGGCGGTCATCGACGGGAACGTCGCGCCACCAGATCGGCCGCTGGCCCTCGGCCAGGATCGTCTCCTCGATCAGCTGCTCGATCACGACGCGGCGCTCCGCGTCGGCCGGCAGGTAGCAGACGCCGACGCCGTAGCGGCCGGGCGGTGGCAGCTCGACGCCCGCGGCCGCCGCGCGCAGGAACGCGTCGGGCACCTGCATCAGGATCCCCGCGCCGTCGCCCGTGTTCGGGTCGGCTCCCTCGGCGCCACGGTGCTCGAGGTTCTCGAGCGCATCGAGTGCCTTCTCCACGACGGCGTGGGTCGCGTCGCCCCAGAGCTTGGCGACGAGCGCGATGCCGCAGGCGTCGTGTTCGTTGGCGGGGTCGTAGAGGCCGGTGGCCCCGGGTGCAGCTGTGCGTATGGGCATAGGAATATGCGGACGCGGGTCCCGGAAGCGAGGACACCGCATGGAGGAGGGGCCAGAAAGGCTACCAGCGGCGCTCGCCGGGACTACCTATA
>DASYFZ010000674.1:0-3977 GCA_036000295.1 Solirubrobacteraceae bacterium | reverse complement strand
ATCTCATCCAGCGTGCTCAACGATCGCCTGCGCGAGCTGCGCGACGCGGGGATCGTCGACCCTGAGCAAAGCGGCGGCTACCGCCTGTCGCGCGAGGGGCGGGCGCTGATCGACGCGCTGGCCCCGATCGATGCGTGGGCCAAGCGGTGGGCCCGCCGGACCGCCGGCTGACCGCGGCAAAACTCACAGCGCACATCAGGTGGCTGCTGTAGCGTCAGCGCCGTGGCGCACGCGGGGCTGAGCACTGGGTTTCGCGACGGTGACCCGGATGCCGTGCGTGCCGTCTACCGCGAATATGGCCGGCTTGTGTTCGCCGTCGCCTACAGGGTCCTCGGCGACCGCGGGCTGGCCGAGGAGGCCACCCAGCAGACGTTCCTGAAGGCCTGGCGCGCCGCCGCCAGCTTCGACGCCGAACGCGAGCTCGGACCGTGGCTGGTCGCGATCGCGCGGCGCGTCGCGATCGACGTCTCGCGCCGCGAAACCGTTCGCGCCGCCGACCCGCTGGATTCGGTCGCTCCCGGGCATCCGGCCCTGAGCTCACCGCCGGAGGGGCTCGAGGCGGTGTACGACGTCTGGGAGGTTCGCCGTGCCGTGGCGGAGCTGCCCCCCGAAGAGCAGGACGTCGTGCGCCTTCAGCACTTCAAGGGCTACACGCACGTAGAGATCGCAGAGCGCCTGGATCTGCCGGTCGGGACGATCAAGTCCAGGTCGTTCAGAGCACACAAACGGCTGGCCGCCCTGCTAGGCCATCTGCGGGAAGAATGAAGAACCGTATGTTTTCCGCTTTCGTAATGACTCATAGAGGCGCGGATCGCCTCTCGGCTGCATCCCCCACCGACAAGGAGCCGTGTTGAGCGCCAGCGACGAGGACCGGATCGCGTATCTGGCCGGCGAGCAAGTCGAGTCGCTGACGCCCGAAGAGCGCAGCGAGCTCGATGAGCTTCGCGCGCTGCTCGAGGCCGAGGAGATGTGGGCCGAACCGCCCGACGGGCTCGAGGATCGCGTCGTCGCGGCGATCGCCGACGCGGCCGGGACGAGCCCCGCGCCGGAGCCGGCAGAGCGCCCACGTCCGCGGCAGTTCGCCACGCCGGTGCAACCCGCCGAAGTGCGACGCGCGGCGCGCGAAGCACAAGCCCGACAGCCGGCGCAGGCGCCCCCGGCAAGGCAACCGCCGCCAGCGCCTCAGCCCGCTCGCCAACTGAAGAAGCCGCGCCGCGAGCGGTCCTGGGTGGTCACGATCCTGGAGCGGCCGGCGTACGCTTTCGGGCTGTTGGTGGTGCTCGTCGCGGTGGTCGCGGGCGCGACCCTGATCTCGAGGTCCGGCGGCGGTAGCCCATCGCCGGCGCCACTGAAGTTCGCGATGGTCGTCAACGGGACTTCGCTGGCGCCCGGGGCGCACGGTTCGGCGACGTTGACGAAGATGAGCTCGGGCTGGCAGGTCGACCTCTCGGCGACCGGCCTGCCGCACCTGACCAACGGCCGTTACTACCAGGCGTGGCTCAAGAACTCGGCCGGGGTGCTCGTCCCGATCGGAACGTTCAACGACGCCGTGACGGTGACGCTCTGGTCGGGCGTCCCGGTGACACAGTTCCGAACGCTCACAGTCACTCGCCAGGAGGCAAACGGTAACCCGGCCTCCTCGGGTCAGCGCGTCCTCATCGGGACGATCACGAACTCGGGGTAAGCCCCCGAGAACCGTTTGGCGAGCGCCCCCGTACCTGCAGCGAGGGCGCAAGTCCAAACGACAAATACAAGGAGAAGTGATGGGGACCAGTAGGCGCACATCTCGGCGGCGCGCGCGAATCGCTGCCACGAGTGTGGTACTCGCGCTGGCGACAACGGGATCGGCGGCGGCCGCCTTGCAGGCGCTCCCGCCGGGAGCGCAGGTGAATGACGACCCGGCGGCCGGAATCAATCCCGCACTCAGCGTCAGCGGCGAGGACCCAACCAACGCAGACGTCGTCGGCGGTGCACTCACCGCGGGCGGCAAGGCCGTTCCTTGGGCGATCTTCCGCCAGACGGAGACCGCCGGGGCGCACGATCAGATCTTCGGCCGCTCGTTTGCCAACGGCGTCTGGAAGACCAGGGGCAATGGCACGGTCGGGGGCCGGTCCAGCGCCGCCCCGACGTTCCCAGGGTCGCTGAACTTCGACCAGGGCCAGGACGGCGAGGCGCCGGCGATCGACTTCGCGGGCGCCGGCCGGACCGTTCCGTGGGCCACCTGGTACGAGAACACGACGGGCACCGGCTTCGCTGCGAACAACATCTTCGCCAGCCGGTTTGACAACACGACCGGCAAGTGGATCTTCGCCGGGCAGAGCCGCGGCAACGGCGGTGCAGGGCCCGATGTGCCGTCACTGAACATCCACACCGGCAAGGACGCCGAGAATCCCTCGGTCGCAGGCGGTTCGGCCGTCGATCCGACCAAGCCCGGTCCGTGGGTGACGTGGCAGGAGAAGGGCGCGAACGCTCCGGGTGTCGACAAGAACCAGATCTTCGTGTCCAAGCCACTCGGTCCGGGCATGACCAACTGCAACAACGTCACGCCCAAGGGCACGCCCGACGTCCCAGGCGGTGACATCCCGGCGATCGGCGGCTTCTGCTTCCAGCAGGTGGGGGTCGAGCGACTCGGCGCCGATCCGTCGCTGAACATCGACACCACCCGCGACGGCGTCGAGCCGGACATCGCCTTCACGGGCAGCAACGATTCGGTGCCGTGGGTCGTGTGGTACGAGCAGAACCCGACTCAGACCACCGGTGCCAACAAGCTCGGCGACAACGAGATGGTGTTCGCGGCCAAGGGCGTCGCGCCCAGCGCCACGACTCCACCGACGGGGACCGTCGACGGCGGCTTCAACTTCATCGCCGTCGGCAACAACGCCCAGGGCGTGCTCGACACGACCAACACCTGTGGCGCCAACCTCGACGCCGAGCACGCGTGCGCGCTGAACCTCGACCCGACCAAGGACGCCGAGGACCCGCGCGTCGCGGCCGGGACGATGAACCCCGCCAACCCCACGGTCCCGTGGGTCGTGTGGGACGAAGGGTCCGGCACCAGCCACAAGATCTTCGTCTCGCGGCTGGTGGGCGCGGGAGCGGCAGCTCGCTTCCAGCTGGTCAACGGCGGCCAGCCGATCTCGACCGGATCGGGTGACGCGACACACCCCGACATCACGTTCTCGGGCAACACGCCCTACGTGACCTGGCGCCAGCAGGTCAACGGCGTCAGCGAGGGCTTCGCGGGCCACTTCGTCAACGCGGCCAACCCGACGTTCGTGCTCGACCAGAGCAACATCCCGCTGACGCCGACCGGCGACGCCGCGGGTCAGGCCAACGTGCGTGAGCCGATCTCGTCCTCGTGCATCGCCACGCCGTTCAACGCCGACGGCAAGGCCTGCCAGGGCTCGGCGATCGGAACGCCGTTCTTCCTGTTCACGAACGGCACGAACCCGCTTCGCCTGTTCTCGAGCGCATACGCGCCCGACGCACCGGTCACCGGCACGGCGAGCGGCGTGACGACGTCTGCGGCGACGCTGAACGCCACCGACAATCCCCAGGGTGCGTCGGTCAGCGCCTCATTCCAGTTCGGCACGACGCCTGCGTACGGCAGCTCGACCGCGCCGCAGACGCTGGGTCCCAACAACGCGGCGACGCCGTTCAGCGCTCAGCTGATGGGCCTCGCGGCGGGGACCACCGTCCACTACCGCGCGGTCGTGACGAGCGACTTCGGGACGTTCGTGGGCGCCGACCAGACGCTCACCACCGGGTCGACCCCGCCTCCGCCCCCGCCCCCAGCGGGCTCGGGCCACGCCTCGATCGGTCACGTGCAGGTCTCGGGGAACACGGCGAGCGTGCCCGTGAACTGCTCGGGTTCAGCCGGGCAGACGTGCAACCTGGCGCTGGCGATGACAGTCACCGAGACGCTGAAGGGTCACAAGGTGATCGCGATCACGTCACGTAAGCAGGCCCACACGCAC
>DASYFZ010000667.1:0-6337 GCA_036000295.1 Solirubrobacteraceae bacterium | reverse complement strand
GTCAGCCCGAGGGCGTAAGCAGCGACAAGCCCCAGCGCGTAGTAGATCGAGGATCCGACGTTGCCGTACGCGGTCGCGAACAGACCGCCGACACCGACGCTTCGGCGAAGCCCGTGAGTCTCAATGCGCGCCATCGGCCCTCATCGACGGTACGTGTTACGCCGTCAAGGACCCGCTAAGCATCGGTGCTTTCCCGTAGAGAAAGCGCTAAGACACTGCCGAGGTGAGCTATGCCGACGGGTCGCGCAGTCGGTAGCCCACGCCGGGCTCGGTAATCAGATACTGCGGGCGCGACGGGTCGGGCTCGAGCTTGGCGCGGATGTGCGCCACGTGGACGCGCAGGTAGTGGGTCTCCTCCCCGTACTCCGGCCCCCAGACCTCGCGCAGCAACTGCCTGTGCGTCACCAGACGGCCCTGGTGGGAGGCGAGCACTCGCAACAGGTCGAATTCGATCGGCGTCAGGTGAACGCGCTCTCCGGCCCGATCGACGCGGCGGTCGGCGAGGTCGATCAAGAGGTCTCCGATCCGTATCTCGGGATCCCCCGCCGCGTCGGCCGACCGTCGCATGATCGCCCGCAACCGGGCCAGCAGCTCGTCGGTCCCGAACGGCTTGGTCACGTAGTCGTCTGCGCCGGCGTCCAGCGCACGGACCTTCTCGCGTTCGTCGCCGACAGCCGACAGCATCAGGATCGGCAGCTTGCTCCACTGCCGCACCTCGCGGCAGACGTCCGAGCCGCGGCCGTCGGGCAGCACGAGGTCGAGCACCAGCGCATCCGGAGGCCGCGTCGCCAGCAGCGCAAGCGCTTGCTCCTTGGTCTCCGCCGCCTCGACGACGTAGCCCGCGCTGCGCAGCACGATCTTCAAGCCACGAACGATCTGTGGCTCGTCGTCGACGACCAGCACCCGTGGCGCGGAGGTGCTCACCCCAGCGCTTCCGCCTCGCCGGGCGGGGCGCCGGCCACCCGCGCCGAGGGCTCGGTGACAGGCTGGCGCGCGACCGGGAAGCTGACGGCAAACGACGTGCCCCTCCCACTCCCGGTCTGCAGCACGATCCGTCCTCCATTTGCCTCTACGAACCCCCGGGAGATCGCCAGGCCAAGCCCGGATCCGGCTCCGAGAGCCCCCCGGCCGCGGAAGAACGGCTCGAACACGTGTGCTCGCTCCTGCTTGCCGATCCCCCGGCCCTGGTCGGCCACGCGCACCGTCACAACCGACGGCGTGACGGCGCCGCTGATCCGCACGGGCGCGTCCGGCGGTGAGAACTTGACCGCGTTCTCGATCAGGTTCGAGAACACGCGCTCCAGCTGCGCGGCGTCGGCGCGAATGAGCGGCAGCTCGTCCGGGAGCGCGAACTCGATCCGATGCCCGGTCCGCAGTTGGGCCACCGCCGAGGCGACGACGTCGTGCAGGTCACACCAGTCCCGCTGCGGCGCGGCCGCGCCCGCCTCGATCCGCGACAGGTCGAGCAGGTCGTCGACCAGCTTGGCGAGCCGTATCCCCTCTGTCTCAATCACGTCGATCAGCTCGGCGCGCTCGGAGTCGGTCACCCCGCTGCCGCGCAGCGCCGAACCAGCGGTCGTGATCGCGGTCAGCGGAGACCGCAGGTCGTGGGAGATCGCGTGCAGGATCGCTGTCCGTGCGACGTCGGCGCGCTGCGCGGCGTCCGCCTCGGCAGCGCGCTGCGCCACCTGGTCTCGCTCGATCGCCACGTCGATCAGCCGGCCGAAAGGCTCTGACAGGCGCTCCAGCTCCTCGGCGGTCCAGCTGCTGTCAGCGGACACGTACAGCCACGCCCGCCGCGCTCGAGCGTTGAGCCCGACGGAGATCTCGTCGGCGGCGGGCGACGGCACCGGCTCGAGCGTCAGCCGCGCGTGGCTAGCGCCGGTCGCGGTCGCCACGCGCGCGCCGATGCTGTGCAGCTGGGACTCGACGCTGTGGCCGGCGAGGATCGCCGACGCGACCTCGGCCAGCAGCTTCGCCTCGCGCTCGCGTGCGACCGCCGTCTGCGCGCGGCTCTCGGCCTCGGCCGCTCGCTGTCTGGCCACCGCCGCCAGGCGGCCGACGACGACGGCCGCGATCAGCAGCACGATCAGCTGCACGAAA
This sequence comes from Solirubrobacteraceae bacterium, assembly GCA_036000295.1. Classification (GTDB taxonomy): domain Bacteria; phylum Actinomycetota; class Thermoleophilia; order Solirubrobacterales; family Solirubrobacteraceae; genus Palsa-465. The sequence goes on along the minus strand of DASYFZ010000667.1, from coordinate 4,234 downwards.
TCTTGCGAATGCGCGATCGCGAGCTCGTGGCGCGGCGCGATGTAGAAGAAGTTGAACGTCAGCACGCCGAGTACGGCCGTGGCGAGGGCCGCGAGCTCGCCACGCCCGATCGCCATCGCCAGCACCGCCAGCAGATAGACGCTGCCGAGATCCGATGCTGAGGTGATCCCCTGCAGTGCGGCGACAACCAGGGTCGCGACGAGGACGGCGGCGACCACCTCGAGCGCGGCGGTTGCCACGCTGCGGGTCGTCGGCCTGGCCGGCGCGCGTCCGCCGCCCGGGATCAGCTGGTGTTGCATGCGCGTAACGCTACGCCGCCACGGGATGCCGGCCAACTCCCGCCGCCGGCGGAGATTCGACGATCACCCGGCAGGGCCGCTCCCGCAAGACGGTCGCCAGCGCGCGACCGAAGCCGGAGCCGTCGTGGACCATCGGCATCACGATCGCCGCGGCGCGCATGGCGCGCGCCTCGTCGACGATCTGGCGCCCGGTCTGGCCGGGTCTGACCTTGACCCAGTGACCCGAGACGCGACGCCCGGCCTGGACCTTGGCTTCTTCGATGATCGACTGGGCGAGCTGCTCCTGCGCGGGCAGCGGGGCGTTGATCGGGCTGCTCGAGGGAACCGAGATCGTGACCAGGACGTGGATCCCGCGCCGCCTGCGCGCCGCCATCCGCGCAGCAGTTGCCAGCACGTCGGGCACGAAGCCGTGCTCGTCAAACGCGACCAGCACCGACTCATATTCGGCCTCGATGTCGCGAGCGGCCTTCGGAAGCGCGATCTTCGTGGTGGTGGTGAGGTCGAGGCCCTGGTTTCGCCTGTAGACGATGTACACGCACACGCCGATCAGCAGCCAGCCGATCCCGGCCGCGGCGACGTTGAGGTGCAGCACGGTCACCGTGACCCACGCAAACCCGGTGCCGATCCCTCCCAGCACAGCGAATAGCGGCAGGCGGTAGCCGGCCACGCGCAGCGTGCCGGGGCCGCGGTACGGCCTCTCTGCGTCCGGATATTTGATCCGCAGGCGGATCACCGAGATGTGCGCGATCGTGAACGACAGCATCGCCCCGAACGCGTACATGTTGCCCAGGAAGACGGCCTGACCGGGGATCAGCGTGAGGCATGCGATCCCCCCGAACACGATGATTCCGATCCACGGGGTGCGATACTTCGGATGTAGCTGTCGCAGCTGGTCGGGGACTTGGCGGTGCAGCCCCATCGAGTAGACCAGGCGCGAGACGCCGATGATCCCCGCGTTGGTGGCGATGAACAGGATCGTCGCGGCCAGCAGGCCGACGTAGATCTCGCCCGCGTGCTGGAACGGGCCGAGGTTCAGGTGCTTGACGATCCCGAGCACCGGATCGCCGGCGTATCCACCCTGACTCTCGGGCAGGCCCAGCAGCGTCTGGCACTTGCCGGCGGCGTTGCAGGTGACCGGCAGCGCCGACAGCGCCACCGCGGGCATCAGCGCATAGATCGCGAACACGGCCGCCACGACGCCCTTGATCGCCTTGGGGATCGTGTGCGACTCGTCCTTGGCCTCCTCGGCCATGTTCGAGATCGTTTCTATGCCCGTATAGGCGATCATCGCCACCGGGATCGCGATGATGAAGTTCTTCCACGTCGGCACGGTGCCGAGGTGGACGTTGTTGATCAGCGTCTCGGGCGAGAGCACCAGCACGCAGCCGAGGATCACCAGCGCGAGCTGGGTCGAGAAGTCGGTGAACGCCAGCACGACGTTGACGCCGGCGGCTTCCTTGACGCCGACGATGTTGATCGCGCACAGGATGACGATCACGGCGATGCCGACGATGATGTCCCCGGGCGAGGTCTTCAGATAGGCCCAGAACAGACCGCCGATGTAGTGGGGCACGAAGAACGCGGAGATCGCGACCGTGATCACGTAGTTGAGCATCTGGCCCCAAGCGGCGAAGAACGACCAGAACTCGTTGAACGCATGGCGCGCGAAGCTCGAGGATCCGCCGGCCTCGGGATACATCGCCGTCGCCTCGGCGTACGTCGCGGCGGTCAGGTAGAAGATCCCGCCGGCGATGATGAACACGATCGGCGTCAGGCCGAGCGCGAACGACGCAACCAGGCCGAGCGCGTAGTAGATCGACGAGCCGACGTTGCCGTAGGCCGTTGCGAACAGCGCGTTTACGCCAAGGACCCGCTGGAGCCCTGGGGTATGCCGCTCAGCCATCGGTCAGGTCAGATCTGGGTGGGTGTGTGACGATCGCTGATGCGCCTACGTGTCGCCGCTGCGGGCCTTTTCCTGCTCCTGCTTTCTTCCGTCCCCGGTGTCCTCGGCGACCTCGGAGCGGGGACGCTTGTCGGCGGGGGGAGCAGTCAGGATAACCCGGCAGGGCGCCTTGCTCACGACGTACTTGGTGATCGGGCCGACGTAGTTCTCGAGCGGACCGCCTGCCCCACCGAGCAGCGAGCCGCCCCGCACCCTCGACGGCTCCTCGGCGCCGAGCACGATCGCCTCGACCCCTCGGCGCCGCGCCTCGTTGACGATCGCCTGCCCGGCCCGGCGGGCGCGGACGATCGCGGTGGCGACCTCAACCCCCTCGTACTCCTCCCCCACGAGCTTGGCCCGCGCCAGCGCCTCGCGCGCGCGGCGGATCTGGCCATCCGACAGCGGCGCGTCGAGCGGCACGGCAAGCGGCATCTCGAACACCCAGATCGCCTCGATCACGGCGCCTTCCTCCTCGAGGTCGTCGTGCGTGTCGCCGGCCAGGCGGCCCGCGGTCTGGACGATGTCGTCGTCCAGCTCGGTTCCGAAGATCGGGACCAGGATCGAGCCGAACTCGGGCTCGAGCGCCTCGTGGCGCAGCGCCCGCTCGGGGATCGTGACGCGGCGAAGCAGCGGCTTCTGCTCGGTCTTTCGGTAGATCACGTACAGCAGCAGCCCGCCCAGCAGCCAGCCGGCACCGACGTACCGGGCACCGGAGTGGAATACGAGCACGGTCACCCAGCCGGCACCCGCGAGCACGGCCCCGATCACGGCCGGAATCGGCACCTGCGCGCCGCGGAAGTTCACCGACAGCGGCACCGCGTAGGCGCGCGGGCGGTTGGGCTCCCGGAAGCGCAGGGCGATCACCGACACGTGGGCGATCGTGAACGCCAGCATCGCGCCGAAGGCGTAGATCCCGACGAGCAGCTCGAGGTCGCGCGGGACGACCAGCGCCGCCGCGGCCAGCGCGGCCGCGCCGATGATCACGTACGGCGTGCCCCAACGAGGGTGCAGCCGCCCCACCGCGCTCGGGATCTGGCGGTTGGTCGCCAGCAGGTATCCGACGCGCGAGACCCCCAGCATCGAGGCGCCCGCGGCGGCGGTCAGGCCTACGGCGCCGGCGATCCCGACGACGTACTTCATGACGTCGGCCACCCACGTCGGGTGCAGCGCCTCGGCAACGCCGAGCATCGGCGCCTTGATGTGCGCGGTTCCGAGCGCGGTGATGCCGTCGTTGACGGGCAGCACGCCGACCCCGACGATCGCGATCCCGACGTAGACGACCACGATCAGCGCCGAGCCGGAGCCGACCAGGGTCTTGATCTGCTTGCGGGTCGCCGAGACCTCGCCCGCCACGCTCGCGGCCGCCTCGAGGCCGGTGAACGCGATCACGGCGATCGTCAGCGCGAACGCGAGATCTGAGGCGCTGGGCGCCGTTCCCAGATGCACGCTCTGGGTCAGATGGTGGGGGTGGAAGGCAAGCGCGAGCCCGAGCACGATGACGGCCGCCTGCACCGCCAGGTCGATGGCTGTGATCCCGATCCGCCACCGGAACCGCCCGGCGGTGACGCCGGTCAGGTTGTCGAGCGCGACATAGAGGATCACCGCAAACGCGATCACCAGCTCGAGCGCACCCGTGCCGAGGTGGCCCCAGAAGACGGCCAGGTAGCTCGGAACGGTCAACGCCGTGACCGCGATCAGGATCGTGTAGTCGAGCACCAGTGCCCAAGCGGCGATGAAGCTGATCAGCTCGTTGAACGCGTAGCGCGCGAACACGGGCGACCCCGCACGCTCGGGATGCAGCGAGGCCCCCTCCACGTAGGTCATCGCGGTCAGCTGGAAGAAGATCCCCGCCGCCAGGAAGACGAGCCACACGAGCCCGTTGGCGCGGTGCGCAACCACGCCCAGCGCGAAGTAAACGGAGCTGACCGAGGTCGTATAGACGACCGCGAACAGCGCGCGGTAGTTGAAAGGACGCTCAGGCACGGGTTGGGCG
>DASYFZ010000157.1:0-1634 GCA_036000295.1 Solirubrobacteraceae bacterium | reverse complement strand
CGCTGCGAGTGGTCGTACCGCTCGCCCTCAACCTGCTCTGACTTGGGCAGCAGCGCCTCGACGCGCTCGCGTAGCTGGACCAGCGTGTAGCGGGAATCCGACTGCTGGACGATGCCGGTGATCAGCTCGCCGACGCGGTCGCGGTACTCCTCGAACATCATGTCGCGCTCGGCCTCGCGGATCCGCTGCAGGATCACCTGCTTGGCGGTCTGGGCCGCGATCCGGCCGAAATCGTGCGGGGTGACGTCCTCGGTGTCGATCTGGTCCTCGAACTGCTTGAGCTTCTCGAGGTCGATCTCGGGCTCGGGCGGCTCGCGCATCTCGCCGGTCTCGGGGTCCACCGTGGGCTGCTGCTCGGTGGTGGCCTCGACGAGCAGCTGCTCTTCGAGCTCCGGCGGGATCTTCAGCTCCCAGACCTTGAAGTCGCCGCTCTCACGGTCCATCTCGACCTTTGCGTAGCGGGCGGCGCCGGGGGTCTTCTTGTAAGCGGACAGCAGTGCGTCCTCGAGCGCCTCCATCAGCTTCTCGCTGGAGATGTTCTTCTCGGCGGCGAGGCCGCGGACTGCTTCGAGAATCTCTCGCGACATGGGTCAGTCTCCGGGGATCAGGTTCGAGCGGGCAATCTGGTCGTAGGGGATCGTGACGACGCCGTCATCGGCGGCGATCGTGACCTCCTGGTCCGAAGCGCCGACGAGTTCGCCGGTCAGGCTCCGATGACCGTCCCTCGCGTCGCGCAGGCGAACCCGCGCACGACGTCCGAGGAAGCGGCTGTAGTGCTGAGGCTTGGTGAGGGGGCGGTCCGTGCCCGGGGAGGAGACTTCCAGCGAGTAGCGCTCGCGGTAGTCGTTCAGCTGCCCCGACACGCGCTCGCACAAAGCGAGCGTCACGCCCTCGGGGTGGTCGATGAACAACCGCAACGTCGAGCCGGAGACCTCAGCAAGCAGCACCTCGACGTCGGGCTCGGCCGTTCCGAGCCTGCTCTCGATTTCGTCTTGGAGTGCACTCACGATCTCCTCCGTCATAAAGCTCATAAAAAAAGCGGGCGAGCGCCCACTTCCTTTCCGTACATCTGCCGAGACGGGCCCGGCACAAAAGGCTGTGAAGATCAGGGTAGCACCGCCCCGGGGTGCCTGCACGGCGTTTAACCGTCGTGTAAAAGGGCCGTTTGCGCCCGCTGCGCGCCCTTCCCGGGCGCTACGCGCCGGCGGCTTTGGCTCTCGCCCGATCGCGATAGAAGCGATAGTCGCGCCGCCCCGGCTGCAGGCACGCGGCGAGCGCAAGCGGCTTGCGCGCCTCCGCGTGGCGGCCCAGCATCTGCAGCGAGCGGCCCAGGCAGAACAGCGCGTAGTCGTTGGTCGGAGCGCGCTCGATCACGGCCTCGAACTCCGTCGCGGCCTGCTCGTAACGCTGGGAATGAAACAGCGCGCGTCCCAGTGCCTCGCGGATCGAGGTCTTGTCGGGATCGAGGTCCCGGGCCCGGGTCAGCGGGATCGTGGCCTGGTGGTTGTGCCCGGCCTCCAGCAGCGCCGTACCCCGCTGGTAGAGCTCGTACAGCTCATAGCCGTTCTCGTTCATGCTGGCAATGATTCTAGTGAGGGTCTGACGGGATCCGGCGGGCCTGCCGGGGGTGTTCC
>DASYFZ010000421.1:0-2998 GCA_036000295.1 Solirubrobacteraceae bacterium | reverse complement strand
CCGAGCACCGCGTGCGTCAGCAGCCGTGGGTCGGTCTCGGGGATGGCCCCCTGCTCCATGCCCCGCGTGAGGAAGGCGGCCCAAGCGAACTCGATGTCGCGCATGCGCGACCGGGCCAGCCGCCGGGCCTCCTCTTCGCGCGGCGACGTGCGAGGCGCGGCGACCATTCCTTCCTCGGCAACGAGCACGCGGTTGCGCAAGACGTCGAGCTCGGTGAGATCGAACAGCCCGTTGAGCAGGCGCTCGAGCGCAGGGCCGAAATCCGCTCGCTCCGACGTCAGCCGCTCGAACCTAGCCAGCTCGGCCTCGAGGGCCTCCGCGTGGATCTCGAACAGGCAGTGCAGCTTTGACTCGAAGTAGTGATACAGGGCGGTCGAGCCGAGGCCGACGTCCGCGGCGATGTCGGCCCACTTCGTGTACTCGTATCCGTGGCGACCGAAATGCTCGATCGCGCTCGTCAGGATTTCCTGCCGCTTGCTCCGCGAGCTAATCGCGCTTCGTTTGCCGCGGCCCGTCGGCGACGCTGCGTTCTTGGGCAAGATTCCTCTTTCGATTGAAGTGACACCAACTGTACCAGCGACCCAGGACCGGGCCGCCGGGAATCCCGGATCGCCTGAATTTACGGCCTGTCGGAGCATCACACTTGCGCTGAAGCTAAGCTCTCGATACAGTTGAACTGACTTCAGCTAAAGGATTTCGTTTCGGATATGCCGCAGCTCGATGGTCATGTCGTCGTCATCACCGGAGCCAGCTCCGGGCTTGGCGCCCAGCTCGCGCGTGCGGTCGCGCATGCCGGTGGTACGCCTGTCCTCGCCGCGCGCCGCGCGGACCGTCTCGCGGCGCTTACCGAGGAGATTCGCGGCGCCGACGCCGTCACCTGCGACGTCACCGACGAGGCCGACCGCGAGCGGCTGATAGACGGCGTGATCGAGCGCCACGGCCGGCTCGATGGCCTGATCAACAACGCCGGCCTGGGCGCCACCGGCCCCGCTTTGCGCACGTCGGCAGACACATTCGCGCAGGTGCTCGACCTTAACCTGGTCGCGCCGTACGCACTGTCCTGCCTCGCCGCGCAGCGGATGCGCGACGGAGGCGGCCGCTCGATCGTCAACGTCGCCTCGCTCATGGGCCTGCGCTCGATCGGAGTCATCCCGGATGCTGCGTACGTGGCCTCGAAGGCCGGACTCATCGGCTTGACGCGGGAGCTCGCGTCCCAATGGGGTCGCTACAAGATCCGCGTGAACGCCGTCGCTCCGGGGTTCTTCGCAACCGAGATGAATCCGGGATTGGGCAGCGATCCCGAGCAGTTTCCAGACTTCCTCCTCTCGCGAACCCCCCTTGGCCGCGGCGGCCGCGCCGGTGAGCTCGACGACGCGGTGTTGTTCCTGCTCGGGTCCGGCAGCAGCTTCGTCACCGGGACCGTGCTGAGCGTCGACGGAGGAATGGCAATCGCCTGACAACATGAAGACCGGAGGAGGGACATGCCGACCGTGACGTTTCAGCCCGAGGCGGATCGCTATTACGCCGAGGGATACTGGCGCGACGGAGACCTGTGGAGCGACTTTGCCCGTCGCGCGGAGGAGAATCCGGACAAGCCGGCGCTGATCCTCGACGATCGCGTCTTCACGTTCGACCAGCTCCGCCGCGCCGCCGTCGGCGTCTCGGTCCTCCTCGCAGATGGCGGCGTGCAACCGGGCGACGTCGTGATCCTCCTGGGCCGCCACTCGATCGAGGCGGCGGTCGCGATGCTCGGCTGCATGCACCGTGGCGTGGTGATCGCGCCGCTGCCGCCGATGTTCAACGAGACCCAGTTGTCGGCGTTGCTCGAGCAGACTCGCGCGACGGCGCTGCTCGGCTTCGGCGGCGACAAGGAGCTCGCCAAGTGTCAGCAGGTGGCTGATCAGGTGTCGGTGTTCATCGCGATCGAGCCCGACCTCGTCGACCGCCTTTCCCACGACGATCCTCGCGCCGAGCACGCGCCCCGTCACGGCGACGACCTCGCGATGGTGCTGCACTCGTCGGGCACGACCTCGACGCCGAAGGGCATCGCCCACTCCAACAACACGCTGCGCTACGCGACCGAGGGCATCTGCCGTCGCTGGGAGCTCACCGGGGAGGACATCTATCTCGTCGTCTGTGAGTTCGGATTCGTCGGCGGCCTGGTGTTCGGCTACTTCCCGCCGCTGTTCAACGGCGCGACCGGGGTGCTCGTCAACCGGTGGAATGCGGAGGACGCTCTGCGGCTGATCGAGGAACACGGTTGCACCTACGTGCTCTCGATGCCGACCCACTCGGCCGACCTGATCAAGGCCAAGCAGGAGAGCAGCCGCGAGCTGCCGTCGATGCGCGTGCTTGCCGCACCGGGACTCACGCGCGAGCGGCGCATCGCGATGCAGGAGGCTTTCGGAGTGCCGCCGCTCGGCGACTACGGCCTGTCCGAGGTGCCGGGACACGCCGCCCACGGCCTCCACGAGTCGGACGCGAAGATCGCGCTGACGGAGGGGCGCCCCTACGACGGCACGGAGATCCGGATCGTCGACGACAAGGAGCGCCCTGTTGCCCCGAACACCGTCGGCTCCGTGATCGTCAACGGCCCGAGTCGGTTCTTGGGCTTTTTGAACAACGACGAGCTCACGCGCGAGTCGCTGACCGAGTGGGGCGGCTACCGGACGGGCGACCTGGGCTATCTCGACGAGGAGGGCCAGTTCGTCTACGTGGGGCGCAGCAAGGACATCATCAGGCGCGGTGGCGTAACGATCGTCCCGGCCGAGGTGGAGCCCGTGATCCTGCGACACCCCCACGTGCGCGAGATCGCGATCGTCCCGCTGCCCGACGAGCGGCTGGGCGAGCGGGCATGTGCCGCGATCATCGCGGTCGAGGGAAAGATCGCGCCCACGCTCGAGGAGGTGCAACAGTTTCTCGATGAGCAGGGCGTGGCGAAGTACACGTGGCCGGAATCCGTCGAGGTGTTCGAGGACTTCCCCCGCACGCCCTCGCT
>DASYFZ010000607.1:0-8973 GCA_036000295.1 Solirubrobacteraceae bacterium | reverse complement strand
GGAGTGGCCGGAGATGTGCCGCGGGCGCAGGGGCTGCGCGACGCGGTGGCCTCCTGCAGCGACAGCGCCGGGAGAAGCTTTGCGCTCGCGTGCCTCACCGCGTCCGCTTACAACCTTGAGCAGTCGATCGAGGAACTGGTGGCGGTGACCGAGCGCCCGGACTTCGGTGACGACCCTGAGCTGTTCGGGCCTGTGACCTCCTCGCTCGCGATCATCTGTGCGTATGCCGGCAGGGGATCCGAAGCGATCGAATGGGCGGAGCGGGCCCGGGAAGACACGTGCGTGACGGCGACGGTCGAGCTAACGACGCGTCAAGGCCTGGCGCTCGGTCTGGCCGCGTGCGGACGGGAGCGCGACGCCGTCGCGTCGCTGGGTTCGCTGTCGACCTCGCGCGTCGCGCCTGACCCGTTCGATGCCGAGCTGATGGCCACTCGAGGCAGCCTCAAAGCGCAAGCGGGCGACTTCCGCGGCGCGGTTGACGATCTCAACGCGGTGAGCAGATGGTCCATGGCCGGAGCTCTGCCTCGCAGCCTCCCCAGTGTGTACAGCTCGCTGGCCGAGGCGGAGTATCGGCTGGGGCGATGGGAGGAAGGCGCGGCGCATGCCGGCCTCGCCCTCTCGCTCGCCGACGACTCGGGGCAAGAGTGGCAGCTCCCCGTCGCGCACGCGATGGCGAGTCTGTTCCACACCGGGCACGGCGAATGGGAACTCGCTACGAGACACATCGACGCGGGCCATCGGCTCGCCGAGCATGCCCCGTTTGCCCCCAACCTCTTCTACCTCGGGGTCGCCAGGGCACACTTCGCCTTCGCTCGAGACGATCCGAGCGGGGCGCTCGACGCGCTGAGATCGCTATGGGACACGCTGCCCAAGGACGTGGCGACGACGTCCAAGCGGCGGACCTACGAGCTCGAAACCGATGCGTTGCTCCGAGTCGGAAGACTGAAGGACGCGGCTCGACTCCTCGATGAGTTCGGATTCGATCGGGTCGATGGGCCGGAAAACGTGGGGGTCGTCGAGGCGTGGCGCTTGCGAGGTGTGCTCGAGCACATGCGGGGTAACACGGCCAAGGCGCGCGACGCCTTCGTCCGGGGCGAGGATGGCGCGAACAGGGCGGGGTCGCCGCTTGCCGAGGGAACCCTGGAGCTGGCCTACGGCCGCTTCCTGCGCAAGACCGGCCGCCGCGGGGCCGCCGCTTCGCGCCTTCAAATCGCTCGCGAGCGGTTCGAACGGCTGCGCGCCCGGCCGTTCGTCGAGTGGTGCAACGCCGAGCTCTCGGCGTGTGGGGTGCGCGCGCAAGGTCGGGGCGGCCAGAATGATTACGGCCTCACCGCACGGGAGCAGGCGGTGGCGACTCTCGTGGCATCGGGCAAGACCAATCGCGAAGTTGCGGCGCAGCTCTACGTCTCGACCAAGGCCGTCGAATACCACCTCGGGAACATCTTCGCCAAGGTCGGAGTTCGCTCCCGCCACCAGCTCTCCGCTCGCCTGTCCGTCGCGATCGCTGCAGACGCGGCCGAAACCCGTTCGTGACAGGCAGAGGAGCGACCTCTGCCATGAACGCTCGCCTCGGGCTGTGTCGCTGGCATTGTAACTTTAGGTGCTTCTCTAGGGAGTTCCCTAGGGCGATCTGGCGGCTTTCGTGCGATGCTCGCCATCCTCACCCAGTAGGAAGGGGCGGCGTTGCCAGTGGAACTCGTTATGCACGTATCGCGCGGGGACGACAATCGTCTGACCGGGACCGTTCGGACCGCGCGGGACCCCGCGGCCCGCGAATTCTCCGGAATGCTCGAACTGATGCGAGTGTTCGAGGACCTCGTTCCGATCGAAGCCGGCGAGCAGCCACATGCCGCCGGTGGTGATCAGTTCCCGGGCCGTCGGGTCTAGGTGTTTGGTGATGCGTGGCCTCTGTCAGCTGACTTCCATCCGAGCTTCCGAATCGATAAGCGGGAATGCTTCGAGCGCCGCGACCGGCGGGCCACTGCCGAGCCCGAACCCGAGTTACACCCGGTGGCGTGATCGCCACCATCGTCGGAGCCGGCGTCCGCCGGCACCAAGCCAACACCTTATAAGAGGCGATTATGGACCGTAGAGAGTTTCTGCAGAAGGGCGGCGCGGCGGTGGCCGGCGGCTTGCTGGCCGATCTGGGGATCCTGGAACGGGCTGCGGGCGCGGCGACGAGCACGGACGGCCGGCCGAACATCGTGTTGATCCTCGTCGATGAGATGCGCTTCCCGAGCGTGTTTCCGCCGGGCGTGAACACACCGGCAGAGTTCCTGAGACGGTATATGCCGAACGTGTTTTACCTCTGGCAGCACGGGGTGAAGTTCGAGAGCTACTACAGCTCGGGTAACGCCTGCAGCCCCGCGCGGGCGACAATCGCGACGGGGTTGTATCCCCATCAGGAGTGGCTGCTGGCGACTCGGACGACGAGCGGCCCCTCGCTGCAGACGGGGTTCCCCACCTACGGCAGGCTGCTGCGCAAGGTCGGCTATCAGACACCCTACTTCGGTAAGTGGCACCTCTCGAATCCGCCCCCGCACGGACGGACGGCCGGTTACCTGGAGGACTACGGCTTCCAAGGGATGACGAACCCCGATCCGGTTGGCACGAACGGCCAGGGGGCCGACGATGACTTCTCGCTGATCGCCGACACCGCGGCGCGGTGGCTCTCGCAAAAGGCGCGCGGAGCGGCCCCGTTCTGCACGACGGTCAGTTTCGTCAATCCGCATGACAAGCAATTCTTCTGGGCGGGCTCGGAGGGGGACCGGTATGAGAGCCTGTTCTCGGGCCAATCGTTGAAGCCGTTCATCCAGGACTATGAGACAATTCCGAGTGAGGAGAATCCGCCCCCGTTGGGGTTTCCGACGATCCCGCCGAACTGGGAGAGCTACAGGGATCTGCCCCTGCACGGCAAGCCAAACACCCAGCAGGTGTGGCGGTCCTTCCAAGAGGCGGTGTGGGGCGGAGCGACGGATGACGCGAGCGTCACCAGCTTCTCGGTACAGCCCTCGCCGATCGCGCCAAGGACCTACGGGGTGGGCGTGCCTCCATACAGCTATTGGCAGCGCGGGCTCGACATGTACACGCTTGTGCAGCAGATGGTCGATCAGGCGATCGGCGAGGTGGTCGCCGCGATCCCGAGGTCGGTGCTGGCCAACACGGTGATCGTGTTCGCCTCCGACCACGGCGAATACGCCGGCGCACACGGCGTTCTATCCGGCAAGGCAGGGACCGCTTATGAGGAAGCAATCCACGTCCCGCTCATCGTGACCGACCTGACCCACCGGTTCGCCCGGAAGGTCGATAAGCCGCGCAGGCAGCTGGCCTCGAGCGTCGATCTGGCGCCGATGTTGGTCACGCTCGGAAACCGCGGCAGCAGTTCCTGGCGCCGAGGGCCGCTGCGTCGGATCTACAGCGAACGCCTGAACCTCGTGGAGTTGCTCGGCAATCCCAACGCGGCCGGGCGCGACCACATCCTGTTCGCCACCGACGAGATCGTGCCGGTCGCGTTCAACTACCTCCACGCGCCAACGCACGTGCTCGCCGTTCGCACCCAAGAGGCTAAGCTCGTCACCTACACCCACTGGCTGCCGGGCACGACGCGTCCGATACCCGGCTCGCTGCAACTCGAGTACTACGACTACGCCACACCAGAGGGTCGGGCCGAGACCCGGAGCCACCCCCACGATCCGCGTGCGAAGGCAATGGCGCACAAGCTGTTCACCCAGTACGTGCCACAACAGATGGAGGCGCCGCTCCCGCCCCCCCTCAAGAGCACGGTGGCGAGGGCTCGGGCAAGCTACATCAAATTCGAGGCGCAGTTCAATGTGCTGAACCTGGTCAAGCTCCTGCAGGACGGCAAGCTCGGGACGATGCTCGGGTACGGCAACGGACCATTCTGAAAGCCGCTTGGAGGGGCGCACCCGATCTGCGGAGTCTCGCACTAGACCGACGTTTCCGCAGGCGGTGAGGCGCGACCGCTCCCCGCACCGCTTCGGCTTTGTGGGGCATTGCGGCCGGACGGTTGGTGACTTCGTGCGGAGGGATGTGGTGGTGGATGAATTTCGGCCCCTTCGCCTGTTGGCCCTGTTCTGTCATCCAGCCAACTAGCATGAGCTGTAGAGGCCGGAACTAGCGGCCGGGTCCTCGACCACGGTGACATCGGCATGACCTGAGCGCGCCCGTGTCTCGGATGCTCGCGAACGGGCTTCATCTTCGGCCGGGGTGAGATAACCGCGCGGGATATCGAGCCGGTAGTGATACCAGCCGGAGTACTGGAAGACGAGCTCGACCTGAGGTTGGTCGCCAGACGCAGGATGCGATCAACAAAGCGGCCATCCTCAGCTAAAACGGGTGCCGCCGTGGACGATGAGCTCCTGGCTCAGCGCCGCCAGCGGTGACTGGGGTGGTCGAGGCCGCACACGATCCGTCGGGACCGATCCAGGGCCCGACGGGTCCCAAAGGCTTAGGGATAAGACTAGGGAATCCCTCCTTGTGAGTGAGGACCGGGCCGCCGAGAATCGCTAGGGATGCATGACGAGAGGAGGTCGGAATGAGCGAGTGCGAGTCATCTCTGAGTGTCACCGAAGTACCTTCTAGCAGTCTGTGGCGCCGTCACGTTCTGAAAGCGGCGGTGGCGAGCGCAGTCGGGACCATTGCGCTGGCACTGCCCGCCTCCGGGCTCAGCGCGCCGGCGCCCCGGCACAGTCGACCGCCGGCCACGCCACCTGGCACGCTTACTCAGCTGCCCGGCTCCAGCGGGTGTCTGGTCGACCGCGCCACCCCCCGCCGCGGGTGTCATCCTGTCCGGGCGCTGCGGGGGCCAGGGCCCCTCTTGGGCTCCCACGCCGCCGCGCTGAGCCCCGATGGCAACAACCTCTACGTCGCTTCCGCCCGCAGCGGCGCGATCGCTGTGTTCGGGCGCAACCAGGCCACCGGACAGCTCAACCAGGCCCCCGGCCCGGCTGGTTGTGTAGCCGCTGGCCGCGCCGCTGGGTGCGGGCCTGCGGTAGGGCTCGCCGCCCCCAACTCGGTAGCCGTGAGCGCGGACGGTAACAACGTCTACGCCACCTCGGCGAAGGGCAGCTCGGTCACCATCTTTCGGCGCAACCGAACCACCGGCGCGCTGACCCAGCTGCCCGGCGTTGCCGGGTGCGTCGCCAGCACCGCAACGCCCGGCTGCGCGAGCGCCAGAGCGCTCAACGGCCCAGACGCCGTCGGGGTCAGCCCCGACGGCAGGAACGTCTACGTCGCCGCTTTCCTCGGTAAGGCCGTCCTGGCGTTTGCCCGCGACGGGTCCACCGGCGCGCTCACTCAGCTGCAAGCCAGCAGCGGTTGCATCGCCGCCGCGTCGAGCGCCGGCTGCGCCAGCGGCCTTGCTCTAAACGCGCCCGAGGGTCTCGCAATCAGCGCCGACGGCGCCAGCGTCTACGTCGCCGCGGCGCTCAGCAGCGCCATCGACGTCCTCACGCGCAACCCGGCGACCGGCGCGCTGACCCAGGCCACCGACGGCACCGGCTGTCTCACCAGCACCCCGCTGATCGGCTGCGGGACAGCTAGGGCGCTACGAGGATCGGACGCGGTGGCGATCAGCGCCGATGACCGCACCGTGTACGTCACCGCGGGCATATCACAGAGCATCGCAATGTTCAACCGGGCCCCTGGCAGCGGCAAGCTGACTCAGCCAGCCGGCGCCTCAGGGTGCGTGATGAACGTGCTTGCGGCCAGTTGCTCCCCAGGTCGAAAGCTACTCGACCCGGAGGGACTGGCGGTCTCGCCCGACGGCGCCAACCTCTACGCAACGGCATTCCTCTCCGGCGCGCTAAACACGTTCGACCGCCAACCCAGCACCGGGGCCCTGATGCAGAACCCGGGCCGAGCAGGCTGCGTGGTCACCACGCCCAGGCGAGATTGCACACCCGGACGCGGCGGGATGCACGGCGTCAGCTCCGTGGTGCTAAGCCCGGACAACAAGTACCTCTACGCGGTGGCGAACGTGAGCAACAGCATCACGGTGTTCAGCGTCGCACGATGAACCGATGAGCAACCGGTTGGCTCTCACTCTTAGGAAACGAACAGAAATGGCGACGGCCAGGCCGAACCGAGCGTCTCGTCATATCGAGGAAATCGTCTGCGTGATCGTTCCCGTCCACGGGCATTCAGGAACAGATCGTCGCCGTGCTGCTTGCGGTGGCTGCAAAAGCCCGCGAGCGCCTGATCGCGCCGTTTCAGACTTCTCGTCCGGACAACGAGGGAGCGTCGGGTCCAGCAGTCGGCTCAGCGCCGCTCGCGCTGCGAGCGGAAGCGGCGCGTCGTCAAAGCAGGGCAGAGCCGCGCACACGGAGTTGGTCTCGCAAGTCGCCACGAGCGCAATCCGCCGCAGGGTGAGAGCAACCGAACGCGAGCAGCGCCCTACCAGCCGCGCAAGGGAGGGAAGTCGGCGGCGCGCCCGAGATGCCCGTGGCAGAAGCGGAGGAGGGCGCGGCGAGGGCCGACCGGCCTGCTCGTGTACGCATGAAACGATTACGTCGCGCCCCGGGTGGTTTCACGGAACATCAGCAGTGCCGCCGCCAGCGCTCGTGCTGATGCCCGTCGGCGATAGCGACAGCGCGCGAAGTTTGCTGGACGGTCGACTTCGAGCAAGCACGGACAGCGTCGTGCGTAGGCAGAAGCCCGCGCGACAGTCGTCCCGGTCCTCGACTACGGACTGTCGATTCGCCGGGCGAACCGGTCATCTCATCGCGAGCGACGCACACGCTGCTGCAACTCGTCCAACCGGGAAGAGATCCGAGCGCTCAAGAGTGTGGCTGGTCGGCCATGAGAGCGACAGCGCGGGCGCTTAGGAATGGAGACTCCGGGCCACGAGGGCGCGGCAAGCGACGCGCCGGTCGCCATGGGCAATCAAGAGGGACACGGGTCTTTTGCGCCAACACCGGCTGCGAGACAATGGACGTCCGCGATGACAAGTGCGTCCGTGCGCTGGATGGCTAGCAGCAACCAGTATTCAAGTACCTGTCACGCTGACATTAATCATCTTACACGCAAGGACTGACACGCCTAAGTCGGTGGTCGGAGGAGGAACGAATGACACGTCGCAGTTTGTGGGTTGTATTGAGCGCTTCGCTCACACTCCTGCTCGGGAGTACCGGCATCGCGACAGCCGGCACAAAGCACCGCTCGCGGAGCAGTGTCGCGGCCATAAGTGTCAAACGCACAGAGGCGTACGAGACGACGGTGCGGTACGTCTCCCAATTCTATCCGTTGCTGTTCACATACAACCAGGCGAAATCCGTCAACCAGTTCGTCGGACCGGAGAGAGTCACTCCGTTCTACCATGCTGTGGTCGCGATCAACGTCGACACCCTCTACGCCAGCACCACGCTGAACCTGACGGACCAGCCAGTGATCCTCAAGGTCCCGGCGACCACGGCCACGTACTCGATTCTGCAACTCGACCCGTACGGCGACGTTTTCCAGACGGCGCTCACGCCGACGGCGTCGGGCGGGACGTACGCCCTCTACCGGCCCGGCTTCACCGGCACCCTTCCCGCTGGGGTCATCCCCGTGGCAGAGCCGTTGAACTACTCGAATTTGCTCTTCCGGGCCGATAAGGTGTCCTCAACCGGCCAGGACGCAACCTCAGAAGCCGAGCAGTTGCGGGAGGGCCTGTTCACTCAGCCACTCTGCGCCTATCTTCATCAGTCCTGCCCTGCGGGAACTCCGACCGGCGGCTTCACCGAAATCCTTCCCGAGCGACATTTCTCGTTCCCGATCAAGTCGGTCATCGACGCGCTGGCCGACCAGCATCAGCTCATATTCCTGAAGATGCTCCAAACGGCGGTCCACGCTCCGAACACGCCGCCGATGTCGCCGGCCGAGCAGGCACTGTCGAACCGCTTCGACCGCCTGTTCCGCCACCTCGGCGCAAACGCGTCCAGCCTCCGTGCCGGCGCTCGGGCAGCCCACGCCTTGATCATTAGGAGCTACCTCACCCATACGGGCCCGACGAACTGGGTGCACTTCAATAACATCGGTAATTGGGGCAAGCAGGTCCTCCAGCGGTCGGCGATCACCGAGTTCTGCCAGTACTGCAACTCGATCAGCACGGCGGGGTATTGGCATGCGTTCAGAGACGGCCAAGGCATGCCGCTCAACGGCAGCAACCCGCGCGGCTATGTGCTGACCTTCAGCAAGGGACAGGTGCCGACGGCAACGCGCTTTTGGTCGGTGACCGCGTACACGCCGCAGGCAATCGAGCTCATCCCCAATCGGGCACAAAAGTACGAGGTCGCGAGCTACACGCCCGGGCTCCATTACAACACCGACGGCTCGCTCACAATCTACATCTCAAGGACGCGGCCACGGGGCGTACCGATGGCCAACTGGCTGCCGGTCTGGCGCTTCAAATTCAACCTGATGCTGCGCATCTACGGCACCACAGACAGCGCCAAAACGTACGTCCCGCCGGCGATCACCGAAGTCCGCTAGGCGTCACATCGAACGGCAGCGCCTTCGATCGCTCTCCCGGCATCTCTCGGCCGGACGGAAAGCCCCGCGTTAGCGGGGCTTTCCGTCGTCCAGGGCCGCGAGCGAGCGCCGCGACACCGGGGTCAGCACCGAGCACCCCTCAGGAGCGATCGTTGAACGCTCAATCATGACGAGTTTGGCTCCCGACCGGCCCCGCCGCCTCTCCCCCCCGACAACGCGCGCGCTCGCTCGCGCCCCAGCAGCAGTCGTCAGACCCGCCGCGGCGGGTCGGTCCCCATGCCACTACGACGACGATCACGTGCCGTCCGTCGCGCTCCGCTTCTGTCAGAGTTGTGGAACAGCCCTCTACGACAACCTTCGGGTTCTCGACCCTCCGGTTATGAGGGGCTTCGCGGGCGTTATGTAGGTGCGGTTTTGCAGGGGTTTTCTGTTCTTAGCTGATGCTGAATCAGGCTGAATTTGCCGATCTTGTTACACGCTTTG
>DASYFZ010000599.1:0-1651 GCA_036000295.1 Solirubrobacteraceae bacterium | reverse complement strand
GCGACGCCGGGGTGCGAGCGCATCCCGGCTCCGACGATCGAGACCTTGCCGATCTGCTGGTCGGTGTCGATCCGCTCGATGCCGAGATTGGTAGCCACGGGAGACAACGCTACCTGTGCGTCCGACAGGTCTTCCTTCATGATCGTGAACGAGACCTCGGCGCTGCGGCCCTCCTCGAGCGGCTCGTTCTGGATGATCGTGTCGATGTTGCAGCCGGCATCGGCGAGCGCGTTGAAGATCGCGGCAGCGGCGCCGGGGCGGTCGGGCACGCCGAGCAACGTGATCCGGGCCTCGTCGGTCGAGTGGGTGACGGCGGTGACTAGGGGGCGTTCCATCGTCTCTTCTTCTCCGAGCACAAAGGTACCGGGGCTCGAGTCAAAGCTCGATCGACAGTGGATCCGCACGTTGTGGGTGCGGGCGTACTCGACCGAGCGCAACTGCAGGACCTTGGCGCCGGAGGCCGCCATCTCGAGCATCTCCTCGAAGCTGACGACCGGCAGCTTGCGGGCGTCCGGGACGATCCTCGGATCGGCGGTGAAGACGCCGGCCACGTCGGTGTAGATCTCGCAGACCGCTGCGCCGACGGCGGCAGCCAGCGCGACCGCCGTTGTGTCGGAGCCGCCGCGGCCCAGTGTGGTCACGTCGCGGCTGGTCGACACCCCCTGAAATCCGGCCACCAGCACGATCCGGTCGTCGTCGAGCGCCTCGCGGATCCGGTCGGCGCGCACGTCGATGATCCTCGCCTTGGTGTGCGAGGTGTCAGTGACGATCCCGGCCTGCGAACCGGTCAGGGAGATCGCCCGGTGGCCCAGGTCGTTGATCGCCATCGCGCAGAGCGCGCACGAGATCCGCTCGCCGGTGGAGAGCAGCATGTCCATCTCGCGCCGGTCCGGGTGCGGCGATATCTCCTCGGCCATCGCGATCAGCTCGTCGGTGGTCTTGCCGCGAGCCGACAGCACGGCGACAACCCGGTTGCCGGACTCGCGCTGGGCGACGATCCGCTGGGCGGCGCGCTTGAGGCGCTCGGCATTGGCGACGGACGTACCACCGAACTTCATGACGACCGTCTCGCGGACGGCTGTCATCACACGGCTCGCCGGCCGGCGAGCGCGCGACCGAGGGTCAGCTCGTCGGCGTACTCGAGGTCAGCGCCGACGGGCAGGCCACTCGCGAGGCGCGTGACGGTGATGTCGGCCGCGACCTCACGCAGGCCCGCGGCAATGTGCAGCGCCGTGGCCTCGCCGGTGGTGGTGGGGTTGGTCGCGACCACCACCTCGCGCACCGGGTGGGTGGGATCCTTTACCCGCTCGTACAGCTCGGCGATCTTGAGGTCCTCGGGGTCGACGCCGTCGATCGGCGAGAGCGCTCCGCCGAGCACGTGGTAGCGGCCGCGGAACTCGTGCGTCCGCTCGATCGAGATCACGTCGGACGGCTCCTCCACCACGCAGATCACGTCCGGATCGCGGCGCTCGTCTGAGCAGATCCGGCAGCGCGGCTCGTCGGCCAGGTTGAAGCACACCTCGCACAGCCCGATCCGCTCCTTGACCTCGCGAATCGCGTCAGCGAGCGCCAGCGCCTCCTCCTCGCTGGCGCGCAGCAGGTGGAATGCCAGCCGCTGGGCGGTGCGGCCCCCGACCCCGGGAAGCTTTGA
>DASYFZ010000576.1:0-6299 GCA_036000295.1 Solirubrobacteraceae bacterium | reverse complement strand
GATGTTTGCACGAGCGGACGAGACGTTGGCAATCTGTGCGTCGATCGAGGCGATCGACGCCTGCGCACCCGCCGCCGTGCTGAACGACAACTTGCCGAAATCGGTCGGCGCAGCGGTCGTGGCTGTGCTCGACGTGTCCGTCGTCACCGCGCCACCGTTCTTGGCGACCACTGCCACGCTCATGACCTTGTTGGTCGAGTCGTAGTAGGTGCTCGCCGTGAAGTTCTGCGAGAAGGAAGCGTTCGCGTTCAGCGCGCTGGCGACGTCGGCCTCGGTGACCACGCCGTTAGCGCCGGTACCCTTCGTGAGTTTCGTCAGGTCGACTGACACGTTGGTGGTGTCCGTCCCGACGGTCGACGTGAACTTCGTCGTCTTCCCCTGGAGGTCCGACGCCTTGTAGGCGGCAGCAGAGCCGCCGCCGGACAGGGCCGTAGCGACCGAGACCAGGTTGGCCTGGCTGAGGTTGACCGAGATCTGGCTCTGCGCATTGCCGTCGGCGCCGACCTGGAAGTTGAGCGCGCCGGTGGAGCCGTCGAGCAGGTTCTTCCCGTTGAAGTTCGTCGACTGGCCGAGACGGGAGAGCTCCGAGGTGATGCTCGTCGCCTCCGTCTGGATGGCCGTACGAGCCGAGTCGCTGTTCGAGTCGTTGCCGGCCTGAACAGCGAGGTCGCGGAGCCGGCCGAGGAGCGACTGCGCCTGGCTGAGCGCGCCGTCCGCGGTCTGCACGACCGAGACGCCGTCCTGCGCGTTGCGGCTGGCCTGCTGAAGGCCGGACACCTGCGAGCCCAGGGTGGTGGCGATGGTCAGGCCTGCAGCGTCGTCGCCCGCGTTGTTGATGCGGAGACCGCTCGACAGCTTGGCGAGCGAGCTCGACAGCGAGTTCTGCGTGTTCTGCAGGTTCTGGTACGTGCTGAGCGCACTCAGGTTGGTGTTGATGGTGAATCCCATTAGTTCCTCCGTGATCTGGGATCTGGTGTGTAAATCCGGTCCATCCGTGGTCCGACGCGAATGCCTATCGGCGTTCTGGTCGGTGGTGTAAGCGGTCGCCCCGAAGTGGGGACGTGGCCTCGCCGGTCGGTCCTACGACGCGGCCTGCGAGAGGTCGAAGCGGGCGGGCATCGCCTGCGACATGCCCGCGCTCGCAGTCTCGGCGAGGCGCGCGAGGTAGGCGGCACGACGCGCCGGGGCGACCCGCGAGTGCTGATCGGCCGGCGCCGCGTCCGCGTAGTGGGCTTCGAGGCCGTCGCGCATCAGGCGCACCGCCTCCGACCGTTGCTGCGAGACCGCGGAATGCGTGAGGCCGAGCTCCTCGGCGAGGTCGTTGACGCTGCGGTCGTGGTAGTAGATCTGCTCCACGATGTACCGCATCCGCTCGGGCAGCGCGGTGACGGCCGCGGCGACATAGCGGGTGCGCTCGGTATCGAGCATCGCGTCCTCGGGGTTCGCGATCTCCGAGGCGACGAGGTCGCCCACGGTCTCATCGAGGCTCGTGACGCTGCGGGCGGCATCGGCGAGGGCTTCGGCCGCCGCCTTGCGGTCCACACCGAGCGACTCGGCGATCTCGTCGACCGTCGGCGTGCGGCCGAGCGCCTGCGCGAGCGACTCCTGCACCTGCAGGGAGTCGCGGATGCGCTTGCGCGTCGCCCGGCTGGCCCAGTCGGCGGCGCGCATCTCGTCGGCGATCGCGCCGAGCACGCGACGGCGGGCGAAGGCGCCGAACGGCACCCCCAGCGTCGGGTCGTAGGACTCGGCAGCCATGAGCAGGCCGAGGGAGCCGGCGGAGGCGAGCTCGTCGCGGGACACGTGGGTCGCCCGCCGGGCCACCTCGTTCACGAGGTAGCCGACGATCGCGAGGTTCTCGCGGACCAGGCGGTCCCGCTGCTCCCGTGCCGTCATGCGTCCCCCTGCGAGGTTCCGGGCACGCATGGGCGCGTGCCGCGTTCGCGAATCTAGGAGCCGGGACCACCCCCGCCCGGAAGCGCCACGGGACACGCCGCGGACCCGGCGCACCCCCAGTTCGGGGACGTCGCGCCTCCCACGCGGGAGCCACCCCCGGGTCTAGAGTCCGGGCGATTCCGCCGGGCCGTCCGCGCGCCGCGCCTTACATATGGCGCATGCGGGCCGAGAGTGGAAGACGCGACGCGCCCGTGTCGTGCGGAAGGAGCAGGCAGTGAGCGCCAACGATCTCTCCACCTTGCTCTGGCGTGAGCGCGAGCTGCTCGAGCTGCTCGTCTTCAAGCTCGAGGAGGAGCAGCTGCTGCTCACCGCCGGCCGCTCCAAGTGGCTGCACCACGCGACCCGCGAGGTCGAGGCCGTGCTGGCGCGCATCCGCACCGCCGGCATCGAGCGAACCGTCGAGGCGTCGGCCGTCGCGGTCGAGTGGGGCCTCGGCGAGGACGCCACGCTGCGCCAGCTCGTCGAGCACGCGCCGAACGACGTGTGGCGCGACATCCTGCAGTCCCACCTCACGGCGCTGACGGCGCTCACCGCCCAGATCGCGGATGTCCGGGACACCAACCTGACGTACCTCCGCGCCGCGACTCGCGCCACCCAGGAGACCCTCGCGACCGTGGGCGCCACCGAGCCCGTCGGCGGCTACACCCAGCGGGGCACGCACAGCTCGTCCAGCGCCTTCGCGCACCTGTTCGACCGGCAGGGCTGAGCATGGCGAGCACCTTCGGCACGCTGAACACCGCCTACAGCGGGCTGGCGGCGGCCCGCGCGGCGATCGACGTCACCGGGCAGAACATCGCGAACGTCGGCACCGACGGATACACGCGCCAGCGGGTCTCACTGGCCTCGGTCCCCGGGACGCAGACACCCGCGCTGTTCAGCAAGGGCGCGCTCATCGGCGCAGGCGTCACCGTGACGGGAATCGCCCGCCTCAACGACACCGTGATCGACAACCGGGTGCGCACCACCGCATCGACGAGCGGCTACTGGGACACGGCCTCCGCCGCGATCTCGACCGTCGAGACGTCGCTGAACGAGCCGGGCGCGGGCGGCCTGTCGTCCACGCTCAACGACTTCTGGGCCCAGTGGCAGAACATGGGCAACAGCGCCGGGTCGAGCACCGCGGCGGGGCAGGCGAGCGTGCTGATCGGCCAGGGGCAGCTGGTCGCCTCGCGGATCGCCGCGGGCTACGCCGCGGCCAAGACGGCCTGGAGCGACCAGCGAGCCGCCACATCCGATGCGGTGACGACGATCAACAGCACCGCGCAGCACATCGCCGCGTTGAACAAGTCGATCCTGCAGACGACCACCTCGGGCGGCAACGCCAACGAGCTGATGGACCAGCGCGACACCGCGATCACGTCCCTCGCCCACCTCACCGGCGCGACGACCCGGCAGAACGCCGACGGCACCATCGACGTCTACCTCGGTGGCAGCACCCTCGTCGCCGAGAACACCGCGCGCTCGGTCACGATCGCGGGATCCGGCGACCTCGACGGAGCCGGGGGGCACCCGGTCCATCTCGAGTGGGCCGACAGCCAGTCGCCCGTCACGATCGACGGCGGGACGGTGGCGGCGCAGCTCGCCACGCTCGCCGGCCCGTCCGGTGGGACCGGCGGCGTCTACGCCGAGACCGCGAACGTCTACAACACCCTCGCAACGACGCTGGCGACGATGGTGAACTCGGCGCTCGCGGGCGACGCATCCACCCCTGGCGGCATGACGCCCGGCAAGACCCCTGGTGCTCAGGCGCCGTTCTTCGCGCTCGGGACCGGCCCGGCCGCCACATCACTGTCCGTCGTCCCGAAGGACCTGTCCGGGATCGCGATGAACAGCACCGCCGGATCCGACGGCAGGGTCGCCGACACCGTCTCCCAGCTGGGTGGCGCCAGCGGCTCTCCGGATCGGACCTGGGCGACGTTCGTGTCGAACATCGGGGTCCAGTCTCAGAACGCGGCCGCGCAGTCGGGCATCGCGACCTCAGCCGCGACCTCGGCGCTGAGCGCCCGGACGTCGCAGAGCGGCGTCGACCTCGACGAGGAGACGACGAACCTCGTGACCTTCCAGCACGCCTACCAGGCCGCGGCCCGAGTCATCACGACCATCGACTCGATGCTCGACACCCTGATCAACCACACCGGACTCGCCTGATGAACCTCCGCATCACCAGCCAGCAGCTCGCATACGGCTCCGCCGGCAACATGGCGACCACGAAGGCACGGCTCTCGAAGCTCGAGCAGCAGGCCGCCTCGGGCGCCGCGATCACGAAGCCGTCGGACGACCCCGCCGGCACGGCCGCCGCGCTGCGGGTGCGCGCCCAGCAGCGGGCGAACACCCAGTACTCGACCAACATCGCCGACGCGAACTCGTGGCTGTCGACCACGGACTCGACGCTCACCGCATCCGAGAACCTCGTGCGGCAGGCGATCGACGTGACCACGCAGGGTGCGAACACCGGTGCGCTCTCGCCGACCGCTCGAGCTGCGCTGGCCACGCAGCTCGACGGAATCCGCGCGGATCTGCTGGGCCAGGCGAACACGAAGTACCTCGGGCGGTCGGTCTTCGCCGGCACGTCGGATGCCGCGAACGCGTTCGATCCCGCAGGCACCTTCGCGGGAGTCGCCGGAGGCGCCGTGCAACGGCGGATCAGCGGCACCGAGACCGTCTCGGTGAGCGCGGACGGTGCCGCGGCCTTCGGTTCGGGCACCGCGGGGTCACCCTCGGTGTTCCAGACGATCGACGCGATCAGCGCCGCGCTGCGGGACACGACCGGTGCGAGCGACTCGGCGATCACCGCCGGGCTGACCGGGCTGCAGGGCGGCCTGACGCAGATGAGCGCCGTCCACGCGACGGTGGGCGCGAACTATGCTCGCGTCACCGCAGCCAAGACGACCAACGCCAACGAGTCACTCACCCTCGAGACGCAGCGCTCGGGCATCGAGGACGCCGACACGACCAAGGTGCTGCTCGACCTGAAGACCCAGGAAGTCGCGTACCAGACGGCGCTCCAGGTCACCGCGCAGTCCATCCAACCGACATTGATGAGCTTCCTCCGATGATGACGAACACCCTCTCCCGCTCCGGCCGCCTCGTCTTCACGGCGCCGCCGCCCGGCCTCTCCCCCGTCGTCGACTTCGACCTCGACGAGGTGCAGGGCGCCGTGGGCCTCTACTCGATGCAGGACGCGGTCGGCGCCGACCTGCGGCTGTTCCTCATCGATCCGGCGTTCTTCGTGCCGGAGTACCAGCCGGAGATCACCGCCGAGCACCTCGCGCCGCTCGGCGCCGAGGACCCCGAGGACGTCGACCTCTACGTCGTAGCCACGCTGTCCGCCGGCGCACCCGTCGTGAACCTGCTCGCGCCGATCCTGGTGAACCAGGCGACGCGCACGGCCGCCCAGGTCATCCTCGACGAGGACTGGCCGCTGCAGGCCGAGCTCATCGCACCCGAGGCCTGACCGCCCCGCTGCGACTGCTGTCCGCACGGACAACTGCGGCCGCTGAAACGCCGGCAGTTGTCCGCACGGACAGCAGACGGTGGGCGGATCAGCCGGCGAGGTCCTGCAGGAGCATGGCCGCCATGTGCTGCACCTTCGGCTCCACGTAGGCGTCGAGGGTGCGCTCGATCACGGGCTTCTGCCGCGTGATCCAGGCCGTCGCGTCCGCGCGCAGCTGCATCCGCATCGCGTCGACCTCGTCCTGCGGCAGGAACGGCTCGAGGGACAGCGAGCGGCGGATGTGCTCGGTGATGAGGCCGTCGATCGACACCACGAGGGCGTGCAGCACGCCGTGCGGCACGTCGTCGAGGCCGAGCTCGGTGCCCCACACGGGGCAGACCGGGCAGAGCCGCTCCCGCCGGCGCATGGTCGTGGGGTCCCAGCGGGGCAGCCAGGCGAGCCACTGGGCGACGGCTCGGTCGAGCTCGCGCTCGAGGCGGTAGGGGCGCAGCATCAGCGGCCCCCCCGTCGTGCGGAGGCGGTCAGGGGATGGCGGGACGCGCTCGTGGGAGCGGGTACGGCCACGGTGGGGTGCGTGGTCACTGGGGGGATCCGTTGGGTGCGGAAGCGATCGCCGCGTGGGTGCGCGACAAGCGCCGATGGGTGGTCGGTGCTCCTCCACGCTATGCCCGCAGTCCCCGTGCATCCATCCCCCGTCCGGGTGCCATCCACGCCGGGTGAGGGGGCGGGCCGGCAGGTGAGTTGCCACTTCTGGCCTTCGAAGCGCGCGCTCGAGGGCCGGACGTGGCAACCCACCCGAGGTGGATGGCACCCGGACGGGGGATGGATGCGCGAACGCGACGGGCATAGCGTGGAGGTGCACCGGCCACCCATCGGTGCTTGTCGCGCA
>DASYFZ010000538.1:0-5375 GCA_036000295.1 Solirubrobacteraceae bacterium | reverse complement strand
ACGACGCTGCTCGCCGTTCCGAACTTCTCCGAGGGGCGTGACCGGGCGTCGATCGACGCGATCGGCGCCGCGTTCGGATCGCGGCCGCTCAACGTTCACTTCGACCCCGACCACCACCGCACGGTGTTCACGCTCGCCGGTAGGCCCGGTGAGCTCGCGCCGGTAGTCGTGGCCGGCGCGCGACGCGCCCTGGAGCTCATCGACGTCACCGGCCACGAAGGAGCGCATCCGCGTGTCGGCGCGATCGACGTTGCGCCAATCGTCTACCTGGATGACGCCGATCGCGGCGCCGCGACGGCGGAGGCGCTGGTGCTCGCCGACATGCTCGGCGAGCAGCTCAGGCTTCCCGTATTCCTATACGGCGATCTCGCGGGCGGCCGAACGCGTGCTGAGCTGCGACGTGGCGGCCTGGCCGCCCTCGCGCAGCGGATCGCCAACGGCGAGCAGCGACCGGACTTCGGCCCGCGCGACCTGCATCGGACCGCCGGGGCGGTCCTCGTGACCGCCCGGCCGCCGCTTGTCGCGTTCAACGTCGAGCTTGCGCCGCCCGCGACGCTCGAGGACGCGCGAGAGATCGCAGCGCTGATCCGCGAAGGGGGAGCCGAGGGGCTGAGCTCCGTGCGCGCGATCGGAATCTGGTTGGCTCACCGCGGGATCGCGCAGGTCTCGACGAACGTCGAAGACCACCGGCATACCGCACTCGCCGACGTCGTCGAGGCGGTCCGGCGCCACGCCACCGTGACCCGCGCCGAGCTCGTAGGGCTGGCGCCCACAGCCGCGTTCGAGAGGTTTCCGGACGACGTGCCCGTCGACAACAAACGGCTGATCGAAGAGGCCCTCACCACAGTCCCCGACACGCACCAGTGCTCCACACCGTGATTACGGGGTATTCGAGTCGCCTCGGGGGGGCGTCTGGCTGCGTCGTCGTCGGCCCGCGCAGCGCTGCTGCGCGTCGCCTCCTGCGTCCTTGCCAGCCATCCCCCCGAGACGCCTCTCGGTACTCCCGTAACCACGGCGTGAAGCACTAAGCTCCCGTACACAATGGCTCAGACCAAGCGCAAGCGCCGGACAAAGCACCGCGGCACAGCCGCGGGCACGATCGAGGCGCGCGGGCGCACCGGGCGTCCGCTGTCGGCCGAGGAGAAGAAGAAGCAGTCCCGGCAGACCGCGCGAGAGCGGCGGCTGAACACACCGCCGACGTGGAAGTCGGCGCTGACCCGCGCCGGGATGGCCGCGGCGATCATGTTCCCGCTGACGATCCTGCTGTTCGCCAAGAGCCACAGGGTCGCCTCGGCGCTGTTCTTCACCGTGTTCGCGTTCCTCATCTACGTACCGCTCGGCTACTACGTCGACATGATGATGTACCGCCGCCGGCAACAAAAGCGCCAGCAAGTGGCCGCCGACGCACGTCGAGAACGTGGAGCCAAGCGATGATCGACGTGCGCATGTTCACCGTCGGGCCGGTGCAGGAGAACTGCTTCGTCGTGCGCGAGCAGGACAGCGGCAGCGCGCTGATCGTCGACCCGGGCGAGGAGGCCGACCGCCTGCTGAAGGCAGTCGACGAGCTCGGGATCGAGAAGGTCGAGGCGATCCTCGTGACGCACACCCACTTTGACCACGTGGGCGCCGTCGCGCCCGTCGCCAGGGCGACCGGCGCGCGCGTGTACTGCCCCGAGCTCGAGCGCGAAGTGCTGGCGAACATCATGGATTACGTGCCGTGGCCGGGCTTTGGCCCGTTCGAGAGCTACGACGCCGACCACACGGTCGCCGGCGGCGAGACGCTGGAGCTGGCCGGCCTGAAGCTAGAGGTGATGTTCACCCCCGGGCACAGCCCCGGGCACGTGACATACGCGATCAGGGACGAGCGCGCCCTGTTCTCCGGTGACGTCCTGTTCCAGGGCTCGGTCGGCAGGGTCGACCTTCCCGGCGGCGACTGGCCGACGCTGCTGTCCTCGATCCAGTCGCTCGTTGACGAGTTCGAGCCGGAGACGGTCGTCTACCCGGGCCACATGGGGATTACCACGCTCGAACGCGAGCGCGCGACGAACCCGTTCCTGCGCGAGCTCGCGACGAACCGGTGATCCAGGCCCCCAAGGGCACGTTCGACGTCCTTCCCGACGACGCTGCTCGCCGGGAGCTGCTGGAGCGCAGCGCCAGGCGGATCCTTCAAGGCGCCGGCTACCAGCGGATCGAGACGCCCACGTTTGAGGCGACCGAGCTGTTCGCCCGCGGGGTGGGGGAGGCCACCGACATCGTCCAGAAGGAGATGTACACGTTCGACGATGGGGGAGGGCGGTCGCTGACGCTTCGCCCGGAGGGCACCGCGCCAGTGTGCCGCGCCTACATCGAGCACGGCATGCACAAGCTGCCCCAGCCCGTGAAGCTCTGGTACCTGTCGAGCTTCTTTCGCGCAGAGGCCCCGCAGCGCGGTCGCTACCGGCAGTTCTGGCAGGTCGGTGCCGAGGCGATCGGCTCAGCCGCCCCCGAGGTCGACGCTGAGCTGATCGTGCTGCTGGCCGAGCTGCTTGAGGCGATGAGCGTCAAGGGCACCCGGCTGTCGCTCGCCAGCCTCGGCACCCCCGAGACGCGCGCCGAGTATCGCGAGGAGCTGACGGCGTACCTCCGCGAGCACGAGCACCAGCTGTCTGCCGACGTTCGCAGCCGCATCGATCTGAATCCGATGCGGGCGTTCGACGCAAGCGACCCGTCGACGCGCGAGGTCATGAAAGGCGCCCCGAAGCTGCTGGACCGGCTCAGCACCGACGACGCCGAGCACTTCGCGCAGGTCCGGTTGCTACTGGACGACGCCGGGGTCGGGTACGACCTCGATCCGACGCTCGTGCGGGGGCTCGACTACTACACGCGCACGGTCTTCGAGTTCTCCAGCGATGCGCTCGGAGCCCAATCCGGCGTGGGCGGAGGCGGCCGCTATGACCGGCTGATGGAGCTGCTCGACGGGCCGCCGACCCCCGGCTGTGGCTGGGCCGCGGGCATCGAGCGGATCCTCTTGTCGGCCGGCGAGCTGCCCGTCCAGAGCGATTTGGTGGACCTGTTCGTGGCCCTCGCAGGGCCTGACCTGGGGCGCGAAGGGTTCGCGCTGGCACGGGACGCGCGACGCGCGGGCCTCAACGCCCAGCTCGAGCTCGCGGGACGGTCGCTGCGCGGCCAGCTCAAGCACGCCGATCGCATTCGGGCGAGATATGCGGCCATCGTCGGGGAAGAAGGGACGTCATTGAAGAACATGGAGAGCGGCGAGCAGCTCGAGCTGTCGCCCAACGAAGTGATCCCAACGATCCTGCGAGGGAGCCGACTGTCGTGAAGCACGGACCCCGACCAAACCGCTACCGCGACGCCTGGTGCGGCCAACTGACCGCCGAGCGCGCCGGCACGCAGGCGCGCGTAGCGGGGTGGGTACACCGCCGCCGCGACCACGGCGGGCTGATCTTCATCGATCTGCGTGACCGCGCGGGGCTCGTGCAGCTCGTGTTTCACCCCGAGACGTCGCCGGAGGCGCACGAGGCCGCGCACGCGCTGCGCTCAGAAGACGTCCTGACGGCGGTCGGGACCGTCGTGCGCCGAGACGCGCAGAACGTCAACCCGAACATCGTGACCGGCGAGATCGAGCTGTCGGTGACCGAGCTCGAGATCCTCGACGATGCGGCCACGCCGCCGTTCCCTGTCGACGAGGACGTGGCCGTCGACGAAACCCTACGGCTCAAGAATCGCGCGGTCGACCTGCGCCGCGCGCCCATGCTGGAGGCGCTGACGATCCGGCACGACACCGTGGCGACGATGCGCGACGTGCTCAACGAGCTCGACTTCCTCGAGATCGAGACGCCGTTTCTGACGCGATCGACGCCCGAGGGAGCTCGCGACTTCCTGGTGCCGGCTCGCACCCAGCCCGGATCGTTCTACGCACTGCCCCAGTCGCCGCAGCTGTTCAAGCAGCTGCTGATGATCGGCGGTATGGAGCGCTACTACCAGATCGTCCGCTGCTTCCGCGACGAGGACGCCCGCGCGGACCGTCTCCCAGAGTTCACCCAGCTCGACATCGAGATGGCGTTCGTTGACGAGGACGACGTGATCGACACGAGCGAAGCGGTCATGGGAGCGGTGTTCGAGCGCAACGGATTCGACGTGGCGCAGCCGCCGTGGCCGCGGATGACGTTTGCCGAAGCCGTTGGCCGGTTCGGCTCAGACAGGCCCGACACGCGCTTCGGCCTCGAGCTCAAGGACCTCGCCACGGCAGTGGCCGGCTCCGAATTCAAGGTGTTCTCCGGCGCGGTCGAGTCCGGCGGCGTCGTACGCGGGATCAACGCCGGCGCCCGTGAGATGTCGCGCGCCGATCTCGACGCGCTCACCGAGCTCGCCAAGCAGCATGGCGCCAAGGGCCTGGTGTGGGCGTTCGTGGAGCCCGACGGGTGGCGCTCTCCGATCGCAAAGTTCCTCTCAGAGCAGGAAATCGCCGGGATCAACTCGCGGCTGGACGCTTCCGAGGGCGATCTGCTGCTGATCGTTGCCGATCAGGCGACGACGGCGGGGCAGTCGCTCGGGGCAGTGCGGCTCGAGCTCGGCCGCCGCTTCGGCCTGATCCCGGAGGGCCGCCACGACATCCTCTGGGTTGTCGAGTTCCCGATGTTCATGTGGCACCCGGAGGAGGAGCGCTGGGACGCCGAGCATCATCCGTTCACGGCGCCCTCCGGGGATCTCGACGATCCGGCGAACCTGTTGTCGCGCTCGTATGACCTGGTGCTCGACGGCAACGAGATCGGCGGCGGTTCGATCCGTATCCACCGACGCGACGTCCAGCAGCGCGTATTCGAGCTGATCGGAATGAGCGCCGACGAGGCCCAAGCGCGATTCGGCTTCCTGCTGGACGCATTGCGCTACGGCGCACCGCCGCACGGCGGGATCGCGATGGGGCTGGACCGAGTCGCGGCGCTGCTCGCCGGGCGGGAGAACATCCGCGAGGTGATCGCCTTCCCGAAGGCGACCAGCGGCGGCGATCCGCTCACCGGCGCGCCGGCGCCCGTGGAGCCCGCCCAGCTACGGGAGCTGGGACTCCGTCTGGCCTGACGTTCAGTTGGTGTTCAGGCCGCGAGCGGAAGCTCGGCTAGCCCGAGCGTGTCGCCCGTACGGGCCAGTGCGTCGATCAGCGGTTCGACCATCGTCTGCGTCCAGCGTCCGCTCGACAGCAGCTTTGAAAGCAGCTCCTCTGCATGCTCGAACACGATCCGGGCAACGCTCGGGTCGTTGGTGAGCAGCAGGTCGTCGGCGGCGTCATACAGGACCGCACGCTCCTCGGGGAGGAGCTTGCTCTGAGACAGGTCGTCCAACTGGCTCTTGGCCTGGACGTATGCGGCGTGGCGGTCGGC
>DASYFZ010000476.1:0-1988 GCA_036000295.1 Solirubrobacteraceae bacterium | reverse complement strand
GCGTCCAGCGACTCCCTCGACATCTCGACGACGTTGCGCTCCAGCAGGCCCCGTTCGGCGAGGCGCAGGATTGCCGGGCCGGGCCGAAGGCGGCCCCGCGGCCCATCCTGTTCCACGAGCCCCCGGCGCTCGAGCGCCGTCATCAGGCGCGAGGCGGTGCTCTTCGGGATGCCGCTCGCTGACGCCAGCTCGGCGAGCGCGATCGGCTGCTTGCTCTCGAGCACCCGGACGAGCAGCTCGGCGCCCCGGTCGACCGCCGCAACTCCATGTGCCTGGGTGCGAGGGCCCTTGCCTTCCATCTCTTCCCGTGCTTGGAACTCTTGTTCCACGCTTATATAGTACGGGCCTCGGGCGCCAGGTCAAGCCACAGCGAGGAGCCGATCTTGTTCGTCAACGCGATGCCCCGGTACGAGATCCTCAGCGAGGATGCGATGGCCACGCTGGACCGTGGCTGGCGACGGATCGTCGCCGAGCTCGGAATCGAGTTCCTGCTGCCCGAGGCCGTCGAGCTGCTTCGTGGCGCGGGCCAGATCGTCGAGGACGAGAACCGGGTGCGGTTTGACCCGGAGTTCATCCTCGAGCAGGTCGCCAAGGCGCCCCGCGAGTTCGACCTGCTGGCGCGCAACCCCGACCACGTCGCCCACATCGGCGGCGACCACATGGTGTTCGCGCCCGTCTACGGCTGCCCGTTCATCCGCGAAGGCGACGTGCGCCGCGACGCCAAGATGGCCGACTTCGAGAACCTCGTGCGGCTCGCGCAGACGTTCCCCGAGCTCGACTCGCCCGGCGGCACGATCTGCGAGCCCGAGGACCGGCCGCTTGACTCGCGCCACCTCGACATGGTGTTCGCGCTGCAGACGCTGTCCGACAAGCCCTACATGGGGTCGGTGACGTCGGGACCCAACGCCGCCGACACGATCCGCATGGGCGAGATCCTCTACGGCGGCCGGGAGGCGATCGAGCGCACGCCGGCGTCGATCTCGCTGATCAACGTCAACTCCCCCCTGCGCTACGACGACCGCATGCTCGCCGCGATGTTCGAGTACTGCAAGGCAAACCAGGCGGTCGTGATCACGCCGTTCCTGCTGATGGGCGCGATGTCGCCGGTGTCGCTGCCCGCCACGCTGGTGCAGCAGATCGCCGAGGCGCTCGCCGGGATCGCGCTCGCCCAGCTGATCCGGCCGGGGTGCCCCGTCGTGTTCGGGTCGTTTCTGTCCAACACCGACATGCAGTCGGGCTCGCCGTCGTTCGGCACCCCGGAATCGGGGATCGGCGTGCTGTGCACGGGCCAGATCGCGCGGCACTTCGGGTTGCCGTTCCGCGCCGGCGGCGCTTTGAATGCGTCGCAAACAGTGGACGCCCAGGCGGCCTACGAGTCGCTGATGACGCTCCTGCCGACGTTCCTCGCCGGCACGAACTTCGTCATGCACTCGGCGGGCTGGCTCGAGGGCGGCCTGGTCTCCTGCTATGAGAAGTTCATCGTCGACGTCGAGCTGCTGCGCGAGCTTCGTCACGAGTTCACGCCGCTTGAGATCGACGACGCGTCACTCGCGTTCGATGCCCACGAGGAGGTCGGCGCCGGCGGGCACTTCCTCGGAGCCGCGCACACGCTCGAGCGCTTTCGCGAATGCTTCTACCGCCCGCTGCTCTCGTCGACGGAGAACTTCGACCGCTGGACCAAGCGGGGTGCACGCGACACCACCGCCCGCGCCGGCGAGATCTGGCGCGAGACGCTCGAATCCTACGAGCAGCCGCCGCTCGAGGACGCGATTCGCGCCGAGCTCGAGGAGTTCGTGGTGCGCCGCCGCGCCGAGCTCGGCGACTGAGCCAGCTCGACCCGCTTCGTTGTCAGGGGAGCGCTGCGACCCTCATTGCAATCCGAGATTCATGACGCGGGTCCCCCAGTTCGTGGCGCCGTCGGTCGTCTGGCTTGCCTTTGGTGGCATGTACTCGGTCGCCATCCACACCGACGTCCCTGAGGGATCGAG
>DASYFZ010000452.1:0-9010 GCA_036000295.1 Solirubrobacteraceae bacterium | reverse complement strand
CCGACGCGACCACGTAGCTGATCGCCAGGATCGTGAACACGAGACCCGAGTCCAGCGCGCTCAGGCCCCGGCCCTGCTGCAGGTACAGCGCGAGCACGAGGAAGAACGACGCCTGCCCGGACCAGAACACGAGCTGGGTGATCAGGCCGACGCTGAACGCGCGGTTGCGGAACAGGGCAGGTGCCATCACCGGCTCTCCCCCACGTCGCGCCAGGCGCCGTTGGTGCGCCGCGAACGCCAGCAGGATAAGCGGCGCGCCTGCCAGCGACACCCATGTCCACGATGGCCAGCCGTGCTGGCGACCCTCGACCAGCGGCAGCACGATCGCCGTGACCGCCGCCGTGAGCAGGAGCGTCCCGCCGACGTCGAGCCGGCTTCCACGCTGTTCGCGGGACTCGGGCACGACGCGAGGCGCCAGCGCGAGCGCGGCCAGGCCGATCGGGACGTTGATCAGAAAGCAGCTGCGCCATCCCAGGCCGAGCACATCGGCCTGCACGAGTACGCCTCCGATCAGCTGTCCGCTCGCTGCCGCCACGCCCATCACCAGGCCGTAGACGCCAAGCGCTCGCGCGAGCCGCGGACCGCGGTACGTCACGCCGATGATCGACAGGACGTTGGGCATCACGAGCGCGGCGCCGATGCCCTGCACCAGCCGTGCCAGCACCAGCATCTCGGGGCCGGCGGCAACGCCGCATCCCGCCGAGGCCAGCGTGAACAGCGCCAGGCCGAGCGAGAACACCCGGCGGCGACCAAACTTGTCGCCCGACCGGGCGCCCGCGATCAGGAACACCGCGGACGTCAGCGAGTAGCCGGCGACGACCCATTCGATCGAGCCACTGCTCGCGTGCAGGTCGCGCTGCATCGACGGCAGCGCGACGTTGACGATGAAGAAGTCGAGCACGACCATGAACGTGCCCGCGAGTACGACGGGAAGCGGCGCCCACTCGCTCGCCAGCGCTCTTGCGAGACCGGCGATTCGAGGCGCCTGCAACGTGGATGTGTTCTGTTGTGTGGTCATGCCGCCACGGTGCCGGTCGGGGTTGCGCGTGTCGATTACCTCGCCGGTAAGCGAGAGCCCGCGCGCTTACCTGGCGGGTAATCGACGGCCGGCACGCGGCATGGGACCTTGCGAGGCGTCCAACGAACCGCCCAGGAGGCTCACATGTCAGACACGACCCAGACCGTCCGCAGCTACATCGCGATGTGGAACGAGACCGACGCGCAGCAACGCCGCGAGCTCGTCGCGCAGACCGTCACCGAGGACGCCAGCTATCTGGACCCGGTGATGGCGGGCGCCGGGATCGACGGCATCAGCGAGATGATCGGCGGGGCCCAGCAGCAGTTCCCCGGCCATCGCTTCACCCTGGTCGACGGGCCCGACGTGCACCACGACCGGCTGCGCTTCACGTGGTCGCTGGCCGCTGCCGACGGCGGCGACCCGGTTGCGATCGGCGTCGATTTCGCCACCGTCGCCGACGACGGCCGGATGCGCGCGATCACCGGGTTCCTGGAGCCGGCCGCGTAACGCCTGCCGTCACCACAGATGTTCGAGCACCGCGAGCGTGAATGCTCGCGGTGCCTCGACGTTGGCGAGGTGCGCCGCATGGTCGAGGGTGACCAGCCGCGAGTCCGGGATCCCGTCGACCAGCGCAGCCGCGTCGTCCGGGGTCATCGCGACATCGTCGGCACCCGCAATCACCAACGTCGGGACCTGGATCTCGCCGAGGCGCTCGCGAAAGTCAAACCCGCCAATCGCCTCCAGCCCGAGCGCGTACTCATCGGGCGCGAACGCCATCTGCATGTCGAGGAACGGCTGACGATCGACGTACTCCGGCGTGAACCACTTGTCCAGCGCGTCGCGCGCGACGCGCTCGATCCCGTGTGCCCGCA
Organism: Solirubrobacteraceae bacterium; assembly: GCA_036000295.1. GTDB lineage: Bacteria > Actinomycetota > Thermoleophilia > Solirubrobacterales > Solirubrobacteraceae > Palsa-465. The sequence continues at coordinate 7,120 of DASYFZ010000452.1, read as the reverse complement.
CGAACGCCGCCCGCGCGGCCCACTGCGACTTCGCGCCCGGGCGCGCGGACGCGCATGCCAGCACGAGACGATCGATCCGCGCCGGACGCTCAGCCGCGATCCACATTCCCACCATCGCCCCGAGCGACAGTCCGCAGAACGACACGCGGTCCAGTCCGACGCGCCCGAGCGCCTCGAGCAGCGGCTCGGCCAGCTCGGCGACCGACCCTCGCAGAGCGTGCTCGTAGCGGATCACCGTCAGCCGCCGTTCGAGCTCCTCGAGCTGCGGATCCCACATCGCCGCCGTTGTTCCCAGCTCGTTGGACAGCACCAGCGGCGGCGCGCCGACGGGGCCGCTGATCGTGAGGTTCATCGCCGCGTCGTGACCGCGCGCGTTGTGTAGCCCATCGCGCGCAGCTCCGCGACTGGGTCGGCGGCGGCGCCCGCATCGCCTTGGACCTTCGGGCACAAAGACCGATCGACGAGCAATGCCTCTGCGTACGCCTCCTGAAGGTTGACGACGCTCAATGAGATCTCCTCGACTCTCCTCTCGACATTGTGCGGCTGAGATCCTTCGGTTGGAGTAAAGCGCGGGGTCTCGTGCGCCCATCGGCGCGGCGTGTGCCTGCCGACTGACAGCTGTCCCACCTGTGCCGACTGCAAAGCGACCCGCTCGGCGGCGGGCGGCAAAGCTGCCATCAAGCACCATGCATATGCAATGCTATGGCAAGTTGAGAAGTCACTAGGGCGTGCTCTCGCGCCCGCTCCGCTCGCTGAAAGGAACGCCCGTGAAGCGCCACTCGATGGTCGCCGTGCTGGGAACAGTCGTGCTCGCCCTCGTTGGCTGCGGGAGCAGTAGCAGCAGCTCGAGCTCGTCCGGATCAGGAGCTTCGTCGAGCGGCAGACCCAATCTCACCGTCTCGGCCGCGGCCTCCCTCAAGGATGCCTTCACGACTTATGCACAACAGTTCCCGCAGGCCAGCGTCCGCTACTCGTTTGCCGGCTCGGACATGCTCGCGGCACAGATCGAGCAGGGCGTCAAACCCGACGTGTTCGCGTCGGCCAACACGAAGCTCCCCGACATGCTCCATGCCAAGGGCCTCGTGTCGAAGCCGATCACGTTCGCGGCCAACAAGCTCGTGATCGCGGTGCCCGCCAGCTCGACGAAGATCAAATCGATCGCGGACCTCGAAAAGCCCGGCACGAAGATCGCAATTGGATCGGCGACCGTCCCCATCGGCTCATACACACGAACGGTCCTCGCCAAGCTCGGTTCAGCGGGCAGTGCGAAGATCCTCGCGAATGTCCGCTCCGAGGAACCCGACGTCACCGGGATCATTGGGAAGCTGACCCAGGGAGCGGTGGACGCCGGGTTCACGTACGTGACCGATGTGAAGGCCACCGACGGAGCGCTCCGGGCGATCACACTTCCCAGCTCGCTGCAACCGGTCGTCGCTTACGCCATAGCGATCGTCAAGGGTAGCCCGCACCCGGCACAGGCGAAGGCCTTCATCTCGGGCCTCCTCGATGGCGGCGGGCAGGCCGACTTGCGCAACGCCGGGTTCCTTCCAGCGCCGGCGCAGTGATCGCCCGGCGGTCGTTCCAGCTGCTGCTGGGCGGGTCGCTCGCAGTCACCCTCGCGTTTCTGGTCCTGCCCGTCGTCGCGATCTTCACCCACACCGCGCCGCACAAGCTCATCGAGAGCCTTGGCAATCCGGTCGCGACCGATGCCCTGCGCCTCAGCTTCGAGACGACCACAATCGCCGTCGCAATCATCGTCGCCGTCGGGACCCCTGCTGCCTACATGCTCGCGTCGAGATCCTTCCCGGGACGCTCGATCGTGATCACGCTCGTCGAGCTTCCGCTTGTGCTGCCGCCGGCGGTCGCGGGCATCGCGCTGCTCGCCGCGCTGGGGCCGGAAGGAATTCTCGGAGGGGCACTGAGGGATGCCCACATCGAGCTGGTCCTACAGACGGCCGGCGTAATCGCGGCGTTGATCTTCGTGTCAGCGCCGTTTTATATCCGTCAGGCCCAGGCCTCATTTGAGGCCGTCGACCACTCGCTTCTAGACGCAGCTCGAACCCTCGGCTCCGGTGAAGCGGCCAGCATCGCTCGGGTTGCGGTTCCGGTCGCGCTGCCCGGCCTGTCGGCCGGGCTCGCGCTCGCCTGGGGGCGGGCACTTGGCGAGTTCGGCGCGACCTTGATGTTCGCCGGATCGTTTCGCGGTATCACTCAGACTGTGCCGCTGGCAATCTACGACCAATTCGCGACTGATTTCCCAGCGGCTCTAGCGCTATCCGCGATCCTCGTCGCCGTGTCCGCGGGACTGCTGCTGGCGGTCAAGCTGGTCCCCGGCCAGGCGACCGCCGGTGGTGCTCCGCGCTGAGCTCGTCCACTCGGTCGGGGGCATCGAGCTGGACGTGACCTTCGAGGTGGCTGCCGGTCGCTGCCTCGCGCTGGCAGGTCCGTCCGGAGCCGGTAAGAGCACGATTCTCCGGCTGCTGGCCGGCATCCTCTGCCCCGACCACGGCCGCATCACCTACGGCGACGACATCTGGGTGGACACCGCCAGCAGCGCCTGGCTGCCGCCCGAGCGCCGCCGCTGCGGTTACGTGTTCCAGGACTACGCCCTGTTCCCGCATCTGTGCGCATGGCGCAACGTCGCATACGGGCTGCGGTCGAGGTCGGCTCGTGACCGCAAGGCCACCGCGCTGGCACTGCTCGATCGGCTCGGGCTTGCCGACCGAGCTGACGCCAAACCAGCGACACTCTCCGGCGGGGAGCGGCAGCGCGTGGCGCTGGCGAGGGCGCTCGCCCCCGGTCCGGCCGTCCTGTTGCTTGACGAGCCGCTGTCTGCGCTGGACGCGCGCACACGGGCGGGCGCCACGCGACAGCTCACCGCGACGCTTCGGTCGCTTGAGCTGCCGGTCGTGCTCGTGACACACGAGTTCGGCGAGGCCGCTTTGCTCGGCGACGAGATCGGCATCATCGACCACGGAGCAATCGTTCAGCGCGGCAGTGCCAGCGAGCTCGCTTCGACTCCAACGAGCGCCTTCGTCGCTGACTTCACCGGCGCCGTGGTGCTGACCGGGACTGCTCACGCAGATATAGGCGAGCTCACCATCGTCGATCTGGATGGTGGCGGCGTGGCCTGCACGACCGACAGGGGCAGCGGCCGCGTGGCACTGAGCGTCTACCCCTGGGAGATCACGATCACATCAGCCCAGGCTACGCCTGACGAGTCAGCCCAGAACCGACTCAGCGTCCAGATCACGTCCGTCACAACGGTGGGCAATCGAGTCCGTCTAGGCCTGTCTGCAGGCCAGCCGCTCGTCGCGGAGGTGACCAGCAAGGCGGTCGAGGACCTCGACCTCGTCGTAGGGGCACAGGTGTTGGCGACGTGGAAGGCGACCGCAACCAGGCTGGTGACGCTCTGATCGGCGCGATACGGTCTCCCTGTGCCCTCTGACCTCTCGCTTGGAGAAGCGGCAGCAGCCCTTGGCGTCAGCGTCGACACGCTACGGCGCTGGGATCGCAGCGGCCGGATCAAGACCAAACGCGACGAGCGCAACCGCCGCCTGGTCCCCGCATCAGAGATACGCCGGCTCTCCGACCGACCCGAGCGTCATCGCACGGGCACCGAGCGCTCCGCACGTAACCGCTTCGCCGGCGTGGTGCGGTCGGTCGAAGCAGATGGCGTGATGGCACTTGTCGAGCTTGAGGCAGGTCCGTTCCTGATCACCGCCGCGATCACCCGCGATGCGATCGAGGAGCTTGGGCTCGCGGCCGGTGTCACCGCAACCGCCGTCGTCAAGGCCACCTCGGTCATGATCGAGCGCGGCTCAATCGCCTAGCAATCCATCGATGGACCGGATCGCAGCGTTCGTGGACTCCAGACGCCAGCGCTGCAGCACCTGATCGAATCCGGTCACCGGCGACGCACCGTCCAGACCTTTCCGATATCCCCGTCGGGCGTCATCACGCGTGCGACCGCGAACCCGTGCCCCTGCTGCTCGGCGAGGAGCGCGAGCACAGCCCATTCACCGGCGCCCAGGTCGTCGCGCGATCGAGGCATCGGACGACACGCTAACGCGGCCTGCTGGCTTCCCGCCTTTCGCTGCTCGTCAGGCTGCGGAAGTAGACGGCAGGTCGAGGCGTTTCACGAGCGTCGTCGGCAGCTCCTCGTAGCCCATCCGGTCCTCCCAGAACGGGATCGACAGTGCGCTGCCTCGAAATGCGGTCGTCTCGGCGATCGTCGCTCCGACCTTCCGCCCCCAGTTCTCGGCCGCCTGCACCAGCCGCGTGCCGATACCGGCCCGCCGGCTCGCGGCGGCGGTCGCCAGGTAGTCGATGCGCAGACGCTTCTCCACTTCGCCGCGCGCGTCGCCACCAGCGGTGACGGGCTCGAGCAGCCGGGCCGTCAGCGCCCCCACGACCTCGCCCTCGACCTCCGCGACGAGCCGCAGTTCGCCTTCATCGAAGTAGTGCGTGCCGCGCTCGTCGTAATAACGCGCCACGTCGGCGTGCACGCGGGCGAGCGCCTCCGCATCCGCCGGTTGCGCCTCGCGGACGCTGATCTCCTCCATGCGGCGACAGCTTAGTGACCCGTAGCGACGTGCTTTCAAGCGTGCGGTCGCACAGAGCGTTAGATTCGCCGCGTCATGCCGGGACGGATCCTGATCGTCGAGGACGACGCCACACATCGGTACGCGATCTCCCGGCTTCTCGAGAAGGACGGGTTCTCGGTCGACGTGGTCGACGACGGACAGGCCGGACTCGACGCGGCGCGGGCTGGCGAGTACGACGTCGTGCTGCTCGACTGGACGCTGCCGAACGTGTCCGGGATCGACGTCTGCCGGACGCTGCGGGCCGAGAGCCCGGTCCCGATCATCATGCTCAGCGCCAGAGGCACCGAGGCAGAAAGGGTTCTCGGGCTCGAGCTCGGCGCCGACGACTACGTGACCAAGCCGTTCTCGTCCGCCGAGCTAGTCAGCCGAATTCGCTCGCTGATGAGACGACGCGCGATCGACACGAGCGACGACCGCCGGCTACGCATCATCGGTGGCGTCGCCCTCGACCTTGTGCGCCACAGCGCGACTGTGGACGGGCGCCCGGTGGCGTTCACGCCGACGGAGTTCAGGCTTGTGTCGCTGCTGTCCTCAGAGCCTGAGCGCGTGTTCTCGCGCGAGGAGATCATGCGGCACTTGTGGCAGAGCGCGTTCGTCGGCGACACCCGCAACGTCGACGTCCACGTGCGCAACGTGCGCCGGAAGATCGAGGGCGATCCGGCGCAGCCAGAGCGGCTGGTCACGGTCCGCGGCGTCGGCTATCAGCTCCGGCCCGTGTGAAGAAACTTTCATAGGACTCACAGTCGAAACTACAACGGGGCCGGGAGTAACTTGCGCACATGGGCGCATTCGGTGCCAGCCCGTTCGCGAACGTCGAAGCCGACGTGCTGTTCGTTCGTTGGCAGCAGGAGCGCGATGTCGCCGCTCGTGACGAGCTGTTCGCGCGCTTTGAGCCGCTGGCTCGAAAGCTCGCTCGGCGCTATGTCGGACGCGAACCCTTCGATGACCTGATGCAGGTCGCCAGCCTGGCGCTGGTCAAGGCGATCGACCGCTTCGAGCCCGATCGCGGCACAGCCTTCTCGTCGCTGGCGGTGCCGACGATCCTCGGTGAGCTCAAGCGCCATTTCCGCGACGTCGGTTGGTTCGCGCACGTCCCCCGGGGCATGAAGGAGCTTGCGATGAAGGTCCAGGAGGGCCAGCGGCAGCTCAGCGCGACGAGTGGGCAGGCGCCCACCGCCCACGATCTCGCGACGTATCTCGAGTTGCCGCTCGAAGACGTCCTCGACGGCCTGTACGCGGCGGAAGCTCACCACGTGACCTCGTTTGATGTCGCCATCGACGATGGCCGAGAAGAAGGTGCAACGCTGCTGGACACATTCGGCTCCGAGGACGAGCGGTTCGAGCACGTCGAAGACGCCCTCAGCATTGCCGGCAGCCTTCGTGGCCTGACCGTGCTCGAGCGGCGCGTGCTGGCCATGTACTTCGTTGAGGAGTTCACGCAGGTGCAGATCGCCCAGCAGATCGGCGTTTCTCAGATGCAGGTATCCCGGATTCTCCGTCGGGCCACAGACCGGTTGCGGGAGCTGACCGTGCCTGAGGGGGACGGGATCCGCTAGCTGATGGCCATCGGTTCGGTGCCCGCTTCGATCAACCCGATCGGCAGACTGCGGAGGCCGGGGCTGTCGGTCGAAGTGCTTGAACTCGAGCAGGAGACCGTGCTGGTGCTGCGCGGCGAGTTCGACCTCACCGGCGTTGACGTATTTGAACGGGCGGTGGCGTCTGTCAAGCCCCGTCACGCGCTGGTGCTTGACCTAAACGAGTTGACGTTCATGGACTCGTCCGGGCTCGGAGCGCTTGTGTCGCTTCGTGAGCGGGCCCAGTCAGGAGGATGGTCCCTGCTGCTGGCGGCCCCGCAGCCGGCCGTCGCGATGGTCCTACGGATTTCCGGCCTCGCTCAGCGGCTGACGATCATCGAGAGCACGGGATAAGCTGCCACCCTCGGCAATGCCGGAGCGTGCGCCGAGCCGATCTGGAATTGGCGTGATGAGGAGGGCGGATGAGCACTACCCCCACTAGCCGGCTGACCGACATCGTCAGCAGGCATCAGGAAGAGCTCTTAAACGAGTGGGTGCAGGCACAGCGCTCCGCGGCTGCTCGTCGGATGGACCTGATCAGCGACGTCGACCTCGTGCGCGAGTCTCGTGAGCTGCTCGGCCTGCTCCAGCGTGCGCTGGCGGACGGCGACGGCAGCGACATCGACGGGCCACGGTGGGAGCCCGTGCGCGACTTTCTGAGCGGCCTGTCCCGCAGCCGCGCACAGGCAGGGTTTTCGCCATCGGAGACCGCGATGTTCGTGTTCTCGCTCAAGCAGCCGCTGCTCGCGCGCCTGTCGAACGAGCTCGCCGACGGCGACCAGGACTTGGTCCAGATCGTCTGGGAGATGACCGCCCTGCTCGACCGGCTCGGCCTGCTGACGACCGAGGAGTATCAGAAGGGCCGCGAGGCGGTGATCGCACGCCAACAGCGCGAGCTGATCGAGCTCTCCACGCCGGTCGTGAAGCTGTGGGACGGTG
>DASYFZ010000400.1:0-4219 GCA_036000295.1 Solirubrobacteraceae bacterium | reverse complement strand
CCGCCGCCTTGGCCGAGAGCTTCTACCGGCATGCCGGCGACGCCCAGCTGGACGCGTTCGCGCCGCTCGAGTTGACCGAGGCACAGAAGGCAGACGCATTCCTGACGATCACCGCCCCGACCAACACGCGAGCGCTCGCGGCCGTCGATCCGGCGCGGATCGCCCGCGTCGGCCGCGCCCGCGCGCCGATCCAGGAGGCGCGCCTGGCGGGGCGCTGGTGCGGGACGTTGTGGCCGACCGCCGCCGCCGCTCAGCAGGCCGGGATGAGCGAGGGCGACTACGCGTCGTTCGTCACGAGAGCCCTGTTCCTCGACCGACCCGATCCGGTCCAGGCATGGCGCGAGCTGACGGAGGTCCAGGGACGACTCGTAGGACGACTGGCCGTGGCGCGAGAGATCCGGATCGAGGCGCCCGACACGGACCTGCGCCTGCGCGTCGACGGACGCACGTGGATCAACTCCGACGGAAAGCACAACATGCCCAGCGGTGAGGTCTTCACCGGCCCGCTCGAGGATTCAGCCAACGGCACGATCCGATTCGCGATCCCATCGAGTCCCACCGGACTGGAGGTGGCCGATATTCGCTTGACGTTCGCGGAGGGGCGCGTCGTCGAGGCCAGCGCGGAGCGGGGCGACGAATACCTCCAGGCAGCTCTCCAGACCGACGCGGGAGCGCGGTTTCTCGGCGAGATCGGGATCGGGACCAACGTCGGCATCGACCGTCCCACCGGCTCGATCATGCTCGACGAGAAGATGGCCGGCACCGTGCACCTGGCACTGGGGCGCTCCTATCCAGTCACCGGAGGCACCAACCAGTCCGCGTTGCACTGGGACATGATCTGCGACCTTCGCGACGGCGGCCGTCTCAGCGTCGACGGCGAGACGCTGCCGCTCACCGGTCGCTAACGAGTCCCGACAGCCGGTGCAGTAGCTTCAAGGGCAATATGCGCCGCACGAAGATCGTCGCAACCATCGGACCGGCGTCTCGCGAGCCCGAGACGCTCAAGCGCATGGTCGAAGCAGGGCTCGACGTGGCCCGCCTGAACTTCTCCCACGGCAGCCGCGAGATCCACGCCGAGAACGCCGAGCGCGTCCGCGCGGCAGCCAACGCCGCCGGCCGCCAGGTCGCGATCCTTCAGGACCTGCCGGGCCCCAAGCTGCGGATCGGCGCGCTCGAGGACGGGATCGCCGAGCTCAAGCCCGGCGAGAAGCTGATGCTCCGATGTGGATCCGACGACGTCGGCAATGGGCGCTCGATGTCGGTCACGTGGGGCGGTCTGGCCGGCGCCGTGGATCCCGACGACGTCGTGTACCTGGCCGACGGCGCGATCCGCCTGCGGGTGACCGAGGTCAGCCAGAACAACGGCGAGATCATGACCGCGGTCGAGGTTGGCGGCACCGTCGCTTCGCGCCAGGGCCTGAACATCCCCGGCTCGACCCGGGGCCTGCCCGCGGTCCCCGAGGAGGACCTCGAGATGCTCAGGTTCGGCGAGTCGATCAACGTCGACCTGGTGGCGCTGTCGTTCGTGCGCACCGCCGAGGATGTGACGAGCGTGCGAAAGCACACGCGGCTGCCGCTGATCGCCAAGATCGAGAAGCCGCAGGCCGTCGACGCGGCCGAGGAAATCATCAGGGCGGCCGACTGCGTGATGGTCGCGCGCGGCGACCTCGGCATCGAGCTGCCGATCGAGGACGTCCCGATCGTCCAGAAGCAGCTGCTGCGCGTCGCCGGCAGGCTCGCTCGCCCGGCGATCACGGCCACCCAGATGCTGGACTCGATGGTCAACTCATCGCGCCCGACGCGTGCCGAGGTGGCAGACGTGGCCAACGCGATCCTCGACGGCACCGACGCCGTGATGCTGTCGCAGGAGACGGCGGTCGGCCAGTACCCGTGCGAGGCGGTCGAGATGATGGCCTCGATCGCCGAGCGCACCGAGCACTCGCTGCCCTACCGGACCTGGAACGAGGAGCGCGTCCGGCGCGACGCCCGAGACCCGGCATACACCGTCGCCTACAGCGCCTGCGCGGCCGCGCGCGACCTTCACCTTGCGGCGCTCGTCGTCCCCACACTGTCGGGCCGGTCGGCGAGGCTGATCTCCGCACACCGGCCGCAGGTGCCGATCTACGCGCTGTCGCCCGGCAAGGAGACCGTCCGCCGCTGCAGCCTGATGTGGGGCGTGCAGGCGGCCTCGATCCGCCGCCACGAGATCACTGAGGCGCTGATCGCAGACTCCGCCCGGCGCGTTGTGGAACTCGGCTGGGTCAGGCCCGGAGCCCGGATCGGAATCACCGCCGGGCTGCCAAGCGGTCTTCCAGGGACCACCAGCCTGGTCCAGATCCAGCGCGTGTGAACGGCACATAAGAATGCATTGCACCTGACCGGGGTGCCATGTAAAGTGAATCGAGATCACCCCGGGACCAGGGGTTGCGGTGGATGCCGCAGGGGGCGCGACCATCTCGACGCGTGGCGACCATTGCCGCTGCCCGGGATGTGGCTGAGGCCAAACGCGAGAGCGTTGGTCAGGCCGCCGCGCGGCTGTAGAACGCCGCCTCCTGGCGTCCGAGCTCGGTGGCCGGCTCGTCGTCGTAGAACCACTCGCGCGCGATGCGATTGAAGTTCCCGCGCGCATGCAGCTGGGACAGGACGGCGAGCGTCAGCACCTCCATGCGCCGGCCGAAGATGTGGTCGGGCGGCGCAGACTCGTGGCGCAACTGGCCGAAGTACTCGGAGCGCGGGTCGCTCATGTCGATCAGGACCTGCGTGGCGTATTCGGGGGTCAGCTCGATCTCCTGATCGACCGTGTACCACGACGTCGCGGCCCGGAAATGCGCCATCACGCGCTCGGGATCGAACTTCTCGGGATCCGGGAAGAAACCGACGTCGGTTCCGAGGCGCATGATCGTCGCGCTGTCGCCCTCGATGATCGCGCGCGCGACCGCCATCTCGAGCTGGACCGCACCCGGCGGCATGCGCTTGAACAGGCCGAAGTCAAAGAACGCCATCCTGCCGTCGTCCATCAACCGTGAGTTGCCGGGGTGCGGGTCTCCGGAGAACTGGCCGTGGCGATACAGGCAGCCGAAGTAGAAGCGAAACAGGATCTCGCCGGCGCGGTCGCGGTCCTCCTGGGGGTAGGTCTTGAGGTCCTCGAAGCCGGTCCCGTCGACGAACTCTGAGACCATCACGCGTTCGCGGGAGAGCGACGTCACGACTCCGGGCACGACGATGAACGGGTGGTTTCGGAAGATGCGCGCGAGCGCGCGCTGGTTCTGGGCCTCGAGCTCGTAATCGAGCTCCTCCTCGATGCGTTCGGAGATCTCGCGGCCGATCGCCTGCGGATCCATGCCCGGGGCGATGCGCTTGGCGAGGCGCAGGATCAGCCCGAGGTTCTGCATGTCGGCGCGCACGGCGGCGGCGACGCCGGGGTACTGGACCTTGACCGCGACGTCCCGGCCGTCCTGGAGCCGGGCGCGGTAGACCTGGCCGATCGAGGCGGCGGCGATCGGCTCTTCGTCGAAGCTCTCAAACACCTCGTCGATCGAATCGTCGAGCTCGGCCTCGATCACCTTGCGCATCTCCTTGAAGCTGACCGTCGGCGCCGCGTCGCGCAGCGCCGCGAGCTTTCGCTGGAACTCGTCGCGGTATTCCTCGGGCACGAGGCCGACGTCGAGAAACGACATCACCTGTCCGAGCTTCATCGCCGCGCCCTTCATCGTCCCCAGCGCAGCCACGATCTGCTCGGCCGCCTCTATCTGGCGCCGTTCGAGCGCCGCGTCGCCGCGCTCCTTGTTACGAGCGACGTTTGCTGCGCGGGTGCCCGCCTGACGGATCGCCTGGCCTGCTGCAAGCCCCCCGATTTTGGCCGTGCGCCCCACGCGTGAGGTGGGGATCTTGTCTCTCGCCACTGTTAGGTACGCATGCTAGCCGGGACCAGAGGCGACCACGCCAGGCGGACCAAGCGGCGCTACGGCTGGGTGACCCGCGAGCCCGGCACGATGTCGTCCGAGCCGTCCGGCCAGCGCACCCAAGCCTTGTGGCCGCCGTCGTAGTCGTCGCCGAGCAGGATCAGCGTGGCGGGCTCGCCCAGCGCCGTGCACTGCTCGGTGCCCTCTTCGTCGAGCCCTCGCCAGATCCGCACGAACCGGTTCTTCTCCAGTTCGTCGGCGACCGTCGTCGGGTCCGTGTGCCCGGGATGGATCCGCGTTGAGGGCGGCAGCTTCAG
>DASYFZ010000390.1:0-1861 GCA_036000295.1 Solirubrobacteraceae bacterium | reverse complement strand
GCCTCTTCGAGCGTGAGGCCGGCATCGAGCAGCGATTGGAGGTCCTGGTGCGTCACCTCGCGCGGCCGCAGGGTGAGCTTCTCGGCGTAGGCGCAGATCGTGCTGCGACGCGCGTCAAGGCCCGCGCGCCGCCAGTCATAGGAGATGCGCTCGCCGAGCACCGCGTCGCCGAGCTCCTCGCGGAGGGCGGCCCCGTGCGCGATCAGGCAGTACAGGCAGCCGTTCGCGGCGCTGACCACCACCGCGATCATCTCCCGGTCGGCGGCGCTCAGGTTCTCGGTCGGCTGGTGCAGTTGGCGGAAGTGGGCAAACCACGCGCTCAGCCGCTGCGGCCGAAACGCGTAGACGCGAAACACGTTGGGCACGAAGCCCAACCGGTCCCGGGCCTTGGCGAACAGCCCCTGCAGGTCGCTGGGCAGCTCGCTCTCGCCGGGAACCGGGAACCACGAGCCGGTGTCGTCGCCCTGCGCCATCGCGCCAGTGTGGCAGGACACGAGACCGCGCGAGACCGCATCGCGACGGCCATCGTCCTGCTCGCGGCCGTCACGCTCGACTCGCTCGTCCGGCGCCGGTCGACGATCCGCTGAACGCCCCACCGGGGCGGCGATCTCGCCCGTCTCCCCGTAGGCTGCGCTGATGCTGATCGACGGGAAGGCCTACGCGCACGAGCTCAGCGCGACGCTGCGGGAGGAGCTCTCGCGCCTGCCGGCGCCGCCGGGGATCGGAACGCTGCTGGTGGGCGACGACCTGGCCGCGCAGGTGTACCAGCGCCGGATCGATCGCCATGCCCGCGAGGCCGGCATCGTCTCGCGTCCCGAGCGGCTGCCCGCCGACGCGACCCTGGGGCAGGTGATCGGAAAGGTCGCCGAGATCGACGCGGACCCGGAGATCAGCGGCATCCTCGTGCTGCGGCCGCTGCCGGCGCACCTGCCCGAATCACGCGTGTTCGCGGCGCTCCCGCCGCTCAAGGACGTCGAGGCACTGCATCCCCTCAACGCGGGGCTGCTGTCGCTGGGCATGCCACGGTTCGTGCCCTCGACGCCCGCCGCCGCCTTCCACATGCTCGATCGCTACACCGCCTCGGTCGGCCGCGACCCCCACACCGCCTATGACGGCCTCAACCTCGTCCTCGTAGGCCGCTCCAACAACGTGGGAAAGCCGGCCGCGATCCTCGGGCTGCAGCGAAACGCCACGGTCATCTCCGCGCACCGCCATACCTACGACGCGGGCCGCCTGGCCGAGCACACCCGCGCCGCCGACATCCTGATCGTCGCGGTCGGGGTGCCGGGCCTGATCGGCGCCGATCTGGTCCGCGAGGGCGCGATCGTGATCGACATCGGGATCAACGCGGTGGAGGACGCCGACGGGACCGTGCGCCTGGTCGGCGACGTCGACACCGCGACGGTCGAGCCCATCGCGGAGGCGGTCTCGCCGGTGCCCGGCGGCGTGGGGCCGATCACCGACATCTGGGTGCTGCGCAACACGGTGACCGCGGCGTGGTTGCAGACTCAGCCCGCAGGGATCCTCGGCCGCCTCGATCTCAGCACGATGCCGCCGCCGGCGGGCGCGCACTGAGGCGCCGGCGCAGCCGCTCAAGATCCTCGCCGCTCAGGCCATGCGTTGACAGCCACCGCACCGAACCGCCGAGGTGCGCGTCCACGAGCTCGAAGAAGCGCTCCATGACCTCGGGGTGCGGATCGTGGATCCGCGGGTCGCTGCCCTCGAGCTCGCCGCGGTAGGTCTCAGACGCCAGGAGCCGGTCGAGGATCGCGTCGACGCGCTCGCCCGTCGCGGCGTAGTCCGAGACGATCACGTCGCGATCCACGCCGGCGGCGTCGAGCGCGAGGGCCACCACCACTCC
>DASYFZ010000361.1:0-3588 GCA_036000295.1 Solirubrobacteraceae bacterium | reverse complement strand
GACGATCATCGACTTCACCGATGACACCGCCCGCGTCAACGCGCTGCTCGGCGGCCAGGTGGATGCCATCGACAACCTGCCGACCGGCCAGATCGCCCAGGTCCAGGGCAACAACCAGTTCAAGGTCCTCATCTCGCACACGGGGCAGTGGCAGCCGTTCACGATGCGCGTCGACCAGGCGCCGTTCTCCGACGTCCGCGTGCGGCAGGCGATGCGCCTCATCGTCAACCGCCCGCAGATGGTCGAGCAGGTGCTCTCGGGTCAGGGGCGCATCGCCAACGACATGTACTCGCCGTTCGATCCGGGGTATCCGACCAGCCTGCCCCAGCGCCACCAGGACCTCGAGCAGGCCAAGTCGCTGCTCAAGCAGGCCGGCCACTCGAGCCTCACCGTGCAGCTGACCACCGCCCCAGTGTTCCAGGGCGTCGTGCAGGCCGCCCAGGTGTTCGCTCAGCAGGCCACCGGCGCCGGCGTGAACGTCAAGCTCCAGAAGCTCGACACCGGCAGCTTTTACGGCCCGAACTACCTGAAGTGGACGTTCGCCCAGGACTTCTGGGCGACGCGCATGTACCTGCCCCAGGTGGCGCAGGGCAGCCTGCCCAACTCGCCCTTCAACGAGACCCATTGGGCCGATCCGAAGTTCCAGAAGCTCATTCAGCAGGCCCGCGCCGAGCTCGACGCCACCAAGCGCAACCAGATCATCGGCCAGGCCATGACCATCGAGTACAACACCGGCGGGCTCATGATCCCCTACTTCTCCAACCAGATCGACGCCTACAGCGCCAAGGTGACGGGGTTCGTGGAGGCGAAGTCCGGGTTCCCGCTGGGCAACTATTGGATGAAGAACGTCGGACACACGTCCTGAGCGCAAACGAAACGGACGGGAGGCCGTCAGATGGCCAAGTTCATCCTCAAACGGATCCTGCTGGGACTGTTGACGTTGTTCCTGGTGTCGGTGGTGGTGTTCGCGGCCACCCAGGCACTGCCCGGGAACGCCGCGATCGCCATCCTCGGCCGCAACGCCACGCACGAGCGGGTGGTGGCGTTGACCCGCCAGTTGCACCTGAACGAGTCGGCGGTCTCCCAGTACACCCACTGGCTGGGGAACATCCTGCACGGCAATCTGGGCATCTCGGCGGCGACCCAGCAGGCGGTCACCCATTACATCAGCGGGCGACTCGCCAACTCCGCATTCCTGGTGCTGGTGTCGGCGATCATCGCCGTGCCGCTGTCGATCGCCCTCGGGGTCCTCATGGCGGTGCGGCGCGACAAGCCGACCGACCACGTCCTGTCGATCACCACCCTGGGGCTGGCGGCGCTGCCCGAGTTTGTGATCGGCATCGCGCTGGTGTTGCTGTTCGCGACCAACGCATCGCACGTGCTCCCGGCGGTGTCCATCATCCCGCCGGGTGAACACGCCTGGAACGTGCCCAAGGTGGTCATCCTCCCTGCGGCGACGCTGATCATCGCGGTGACGCCATACATCAGCCGGATCATGCGGGCCTCGATGGTGGAGGTGCTGGAGTCCGAGTACGTGACGATGGCCCGGCTGAAGGGCCTGCCCAACCGTACGGTCATCTGGCGCCACGCCGTGCCCAACGCGATCGTCCCAGCGCTGCAGGTGTCGGCCCTGCAGCTGGCCTATATGGCGGGCGGGATTGTCATCGTGGAGTTCGTGTTCTCCTACCCGGGCGTCGGCACTGCTCTGGTGGATGCGGTGAACAACCGGGATGTTCCGGTCGTGCAGGCGCTGACTCTGATCATCGCCGCGGTCTACGTGCTCGTGAACCTGGGAGCTGATGTGATGACCGTTCTCGTGACACCGCGGCTGAGGACGGCGGCACGATGAGCACCTCCGCCGTCAGCGGCGAGGCGCTCGCCGCCGTCGCCCCTCCTGAGATGCGCCAGCGCCAGTGGCGCGTGCTGCTGGGCGCCACCATGCGCCAGTGGCGGTCACGGATCGGCCTGGCCATCTTCGTCCTGATGGTGTTGATCGCCATCTTCGGACCGCTGATCGCGCCCCATCCGCCGACGGCGTTCGTGTCGGCGCCCAACAGCCCGGCCGGTGTGAACGGGCTGCTGTTCGGCTCCGACTCGCTCGGCCGCGACGTGTGGAGCCGCTTCCTGTACGGCGGGCGGACCGTCCTCGGCATGTCGCTGGCGTCGACGATCATCGGCGTCGGCCTCGGTCTGACCATCGGCCTGGCCGCGGCCTATCTCAGCGGTTGGGTGGATGAGGTGCTCATGCGCATCTCCGACGTGTTCATGGCGTTCCCGCAGATCGTGCTGGCGCTGCTGCTGATGGCGGCGTTCGGCCCGAGCGTGCCACTGATCATCGTGGTCGTCGGGATCTCCACCGCGCCGCGCGTGGCCCGGGTCATCCGGGGCGCCGGGCTGCAGATCGTCGAACGGGACTTCATCAAGTCCGCGGAGGCCGTCGGCGAGCCACGCCGGCGGATCATCTTCGGCGAACTGTTGCCCAACGTCACCAGCCCGCTGATGGTGGAGCTGGGCCTACGGTTGACGTACTCCATCGGCCTGATCGCCGCCCTGAGCTTCATCGGCCTGGGCATACAGCCGCCGAGCGCCGACTGGGGCCTGATGATCAGCGAGAACCGGCTGGCGGTCACCGTGCAACCGTGGGGCGTCCTGCTCCCGGTGCTCGCCATCGGGCTGCTGACGATCGGAACCAACCTGCTGACCGACGGCTTTGCCCGCGCGGCGATCGGCATCGACCGAGGAGGGGAGTGAGCATGGCGACCGCAGAGCAGCCCGCGAGCTCAGAGCAGCCGACGACGGCGGTGCACGTCCGCGACCTGCGGATCGACCTCGTCTCCAGCGGCGAGGACATCGTCGAGTCGATCGCGATGGACGTCCGCGCCGGCGAGGTGCTGGGGCTGGTGGGAGAGTCGGGGTCGGGCAAGACGACGGTCGGCATGGCCCTGATGGGCTACTGCCGCCCGGGCGGCAAGGTTGCCGGAGGCGAGATCCTCATCGACGGGCGCCCGTTGGCGGCGATGGCCGCCGGGGAGCTGCGCCGGCTGCGCGGCGGGACCGTGTCCTACATCCCCCAGGATCCCGGCACCGCGCTGAACCCTGCGCTGCGCATCGGCGGGCAGCTGTCGGAGATGCTCGAGGCCCACCGCTCCCAGACGAGCGCCGAGGACCAGAAGGCCCGCATCCGCGAGGCGCTCGAGGAGGTGGCGCTCCCCAACACCGAGGAGTTCCTGCGCCGCTACCCGCATCAGCTCTCCGGCGGCCAGCAGCAGCGCGTGGCGATCGCGATGGCCTTCGCCTGCCGCCCGCACGTGATCGTCTGTGACGAGCCCACGACGGGCCTGGATGTCACCACCCAGGCCCGCGTGCTCGAGACGATCCGCGACCTGTGCCACAGCCACCGGGTGGCGGCCGTGTACGTCAGCCACGACCTCGCGGTGATCGCCGAGTTGGCCGACAGCGTGGCCGTCATGTACGCGGGGCGGATCGTCGAGCGCGGCCCGCGCGACGCGATCTTCGCCGCGCCGCGCCACCCCTACACGCGCAAGCTGCTGCGCGCCGTGCCCGACATGGAGGGCAAGCGCGCCGTGG
>DASYFZ010000288.1:0-5431 GCA_036000295.1 Solirubrobacteraceae bacterium | reverse complement strand
ACTCGGCGACGTTGTTGGTCGCGACGCCGATCCGCTCGGCAACCTCGTCGATCACGGTTCCGTCGGGCTCGGACACCACGACCCCGATCGCGGCTGGCCCAGGGTTGCCCCGTGCGCCGCCGTCGACGTTGACGACGAGCTTCAAATCACTCGGTCGCTAGTTCCGGCAGCTCGCCGGGCACCCGGGGACGCCGGCGGTCGCGTATCTCGCGATTGTTGTGGGACGCATCCGACGCTCCCGGCTTGCGGCGGGAGGCCTTGCGCCGGTCGACGATCACGGTCACGTTCGGGTCGTCGGCGTAGTATTCGGTGAGCTTGTCGAAGAGCTCTTCGGCCAGCGCGTCTGGGACTACGCAGTAGATCACGGTCCGGATGCTAACGAGGGCCCTGATCGAGGACCATCGTACCTTCGTCTAGCCGCGTCCTCACGCGCTAAGGGAGAGCGAGCCGCGCTCGTCGGAGACCGCGTTAGGAATGCGTTCCTCGTCCGGCAGCTCGTCGAGCTCATACCCCTGCGCGCTCAGCCGGACGGCAGGGACCTCCTCGGACAGATCGACCTCGTAGCGGTACCAGCAGAGCTCCCACGAGGCCACGACGTTGACGAGGCTCAGACCCTCCTCTGCGGGCCGCACGGACACGGTCGGCGCGCCCAGGGACCGCGCCACGCCGGCGATCGTCCGGCGGTGCTCGGAGCCGTTGAACAGCTCGACCGCCGAGGCGATCTTGTGCTCGGCGCTGGTCGGGACCGCGCGGACGTGCCTGGGCTCGCGCAGGCGCTCCCGCACCCGCTCGCGTCTCGGTGCGACCTCGGGCGCAGGCGCCGGCTCGGGCGCACGCGCCTCGAACTCCTCCGGGATCGCGGTGGCCGGCTCGGCGCTGCGGGCGGCAGGCTCTCGCTTGGTGAGCAGCCGGCTCAGGAACGAGCGGCGCCGGTCCGGGCGGCCCTCCCTGCCGTCGCCCGGGGGAAGCGTGCCCTCGCGGATCCAGCCCTCGTGAAGCGCGCGAGAGGTGCACAGCTCGCACACCTCGCGGCGCATGCCGCCGTGCAGGTAGACCTCCGCCCGCTCGCCTCTGAGCAGCGTGCGCCCGCACACGTCACACGACGTGTGCGCACTCGTCGTTCGAATGTCCCTGGTAGCCACGGAGTTCGAGGTTACAAGGGCTAGGCCTTGACCGCCTCCTTCTCGGCACGCGCCTCGTCGACGACCTTGCCCGCGAGATGCCCCGGCACCTCCTCGTAGCGCAGGAAGTCCATCGTGAACTCGCCCTGGCCACCGGTGATCGACCGTAGATCCGGGGCGTAGGACAGCATCTCCGACATCGGGACCTCGGCCTTGACCTCGGTCATCCCGGCGCCCACGGGCTCCATGCCCAGCGGCCTGCCGCGGCGGGAGTTGAGGTCGCCGATCACGTCCCCAACCGAGTCCTCGGGCGCGTTGACGGTCACGAGCATGATCGGCTCAAGCAGCACGGGACCGGCCTGCTCCATGGCCTGCTTCATGGCCAGCGAGCCGGCGACCTTGAACGCCATCTCCGAGGAGTCGACGGTGTGGTAGGAGCCGTCGTACAGGCGGACCCTGACGTCCTTGACCGGATAGCCGGCGACGACGCCCTCCTGCATGGCCTCTTGCACGCCCTTCTCGACCGCCGGGATGAAGCCGTGCGGAATCACACCGCCCTTGATCGCGTCGACGAACTCGAAGCCGGATCCGGGCTCGAGCGGCTCGATCTCGATGTGGCAATCGCCGAACTGGCCGCGGCCGCCGGTCTGCTTCTTGTGGCGCCCGTGCGCCTTGGCGGGCTTGCGGATCGTCTCCTGGTAGGGCACGCGCGGCGGCTTGAGGTTGACCTCGGCGCCGAATCGCGACTTCAGCCGGGCGACGATCACCTCGACATGGACCTGCGAGAGGCCGGCGACGATCTGCTCGCCGGTCTGCGGGTCGCGGTGGAGGTCGATCGTCGGGTCCTCCTCCTGAAGGCGTCGCAGGGCGGTGAACACCTTCTCCTCGTCGCCCTTGCTCTTGGGCTCTACGGCGAAGGCCATCACCGGCGCCGGGAGCTTGATGCTCGGCATCTCGATGGGCTCGTCGCGGGCGGCGAGCCAGTCGCCGGCCTTGGTCTCCTTGAGCTTGGCGACGGCGCCGATGTCGCCGGGACCGAACTCGGTGGCGTGCCCCGTGGCGCCGCCCTCGAAGGTGACGAGCTGCCCGATGCGCTCCTTGGTGTGGGTGCGCGTGTTCAGCAGCTGCGAGTCCTGCTTGAGCACGCCCTGGTAGACGCGGAACAGGTTGATGCGCCCGGCGAACGGGTCGGCGCGGGTCTTGAACACGTACGCGAACAGCTCGGCGTCCTCGTTTGGCTCAAGCGTGAGCTCGCCGACGTCGAGGCCGCCGTGCTTGACCGGGGAGGGCAGGTCCTCGACGATCGCGTCGAGCAGCCGGTTGGTGGCCAGGTTCTGCGTCGCGACGCCACAGGTGACGGGGAACAGCGCGCCGTGGTTGGTGCCTTCCTTGAGCGTCGTGACGATCTCCTCGTGGGAGATCTCCTCGCCCTCGAGGTAGCGCTCCATCAGCGCGTCTGAGTTCTCGGCGACCTCGTCCATCAGCTTCTCGCGGTACTCCTGCGCCTGGTCTGCGAGCTCGTCGGGGATCGGGATCTCGGTGCAGCTCCCGCGGTCGGCGGAGTCGTAGTGGTAGGCCTTCATGTCGACGAGGTCGATCACGCCGGAGACATCGTGCTCGGAGCCGATCGGGATCTCGGTGGCGACGACGTGCGAGCCGAACGCCGACTTCAGCGACTCGAGCGTCCTGAAGAAGTCCGCGCGCTCGCGGTCGAGCATGTTGACGAACACCAGTCGCGCCAGGTCCAGCTCGGCGGCGCGCTGCCACAGCCGGGTGGTGTGGACCTCGACGCCCATCACGGCGTTGACGACGAACACGGCGGATTCGCACACCCGCAGGGCGCCCAGCGCGTCCGCGATGAAGCTGGGGTCGCCGGGCGTGTCGAGCAGGTTGACCTTGCGCTCCTGCCATTCGAACGACGACAGCGCCGCGGAGATCGACATCTGACGGGCCTTCTCGTCGGGATCGGAGTCCGACGTCGTGGTCCCGTCCACAACGGACCCAAGCCGGTTGATAGCCCCTGCCTGGAACAACAACGCCTCGTGCAGGGACGTCTTGCCACTACCGCGGTGGCCGACGAGCGCCACATTGCGGATGCGGTCCGCGGGCTTGTGCATGCCTTACTCCTCTCTCTTGGCTGCGCTAGTACGCCGAAAAAGCGACGATACCCGTTTGTGAACACGGGCTTCGCGGTGGGGCGTCATGGCCGCTCGATACCGGCCGACGCGAGTTCGGCGGTGTCTCGCAGCCGAGCAGAGAACGGCGGAGTCAGCCCCCGCCGCCGGCGAACCAGGCGGCGCGTTCGACTGCGGAATGTGGATCGCTCTGAGGTGCGGGTGGCGGTGGCTTCGTCGCCGTCCCCGTCACCTCGGTTGGCGCCACGCCTACGCGCGCAACGAACCAATCCCCATCTCGTTGGGTGGCGATCCAGCTGACGCCGGGATCTGCAGCTCGCCTGCGTCCGACCTCAGCCATCGCCTCATCACGTGTCATGAGTTGATGATAGTTCCGGGCCAAGCCCGGGCCAAACAGCTCAGTCCAGCTCGCCCGCGAGCTTGGAGCGCAGCCGCAGCACTGCCTTGGTGTGCAGCTGCGAGACGCGCGACTCGGTGACTCCGAGCACCTCGCCGATCTCTCGGAGCGTCAGGTTCTCGTAGTAGTAGAGCGCCACGACGAGCTTCTCGCGCTCGGGCAGCGCAGCGATCGCGTCGGCGATGCGGTCTCGCAGCTCGCTCTGGTCGACGAGCTGCTGGGGATCGGGCGCACCGCGGTCGGGCAACGTGTCAAGCAGCGAGATCGCGTCCCCGGTCGCGTCGGAGACGCTCCACAGCTCGTCCAAGGCGACGATCGTCGAGTTGGAGATCTGCACCAGTGCTTCCTGGAAGTCGTCGATGCTGAGGTCGAGCTCGGTCGCCATCTCCTCGTCGGTCGGCGCGCGCTGAAAGCGAGCCTCGAGCTTCATGTTGGCGCGCTCGATCTCGCGGGCCTTGGCGCGAACCGAGCGCGGCACCCAGTCCAGCGTGCGCAGCTCGTCGATGATCGCGCCGCGGATGCGGGTGATCGCGTAGGTCTCGAACTTGATCTCGCGCGTGAGGTCAAACCGCTCGATCGCGGAGATCAGTCCACCCAGGCCGTAGGAGATGAGATCGGACTCTTCGACGTGCGCGGGCAGCCCCGAGCTCATCCGTCCGGCGACGTACTTGACCAGCGGCGAGTACGCCACCACGAGGCGCTCGCGAGCACGCTGATCACCGGAGGCCTTGTAGCGCCTCCACAGATCTTGAAGCTCGATCGCTTTGACGTTCGTGTCCAGTGGTACCCCTAGCTCTCGCGGTTGCTAGGCCCGAGGATGGGCGCGCGCGTACGCCGATCTCAAGCGCGCCGACTCTACCCGAGTGTAGACCTGCGTCGTCGAAATGGCCGCGTGGCCAAGCAGTTCCTGAATCACCCGGAGGTCGGCGCCGCCCTCCAGGAGATGGGTTGCAAACGAATGGCGCAGGGCGTGTGGGTGGGCGTCGGCGAGCGCCGGCGCGCGGCCGGTCGCCTGACGTGCCCAGGTCCGCAAGCGGCGCCGCACATCGGACGTGCTCAGCCGCCTGCCGGTCTTTGACAGAAACAGGGCGCGCTCGTTGCCCGGAGCGGATGTGTCGAGGGCGGGACGGCCCTTGGCCAGGTAGCGATCCATCGCCGACAGGGCATGCTCGCCGACTGGCACGAGCCGAGTCTTCCCCCCCTTTCCCTCCACGCGGGTGGTCTCGGAGTCGAAGTCGATCGATTCGACGTCGAGGGTCACGAGCTCCTCGGCCCGCAGCCCGGAGGCATAGGCCAGCTCGAACAGCGCGCGGTCGCGCAGCTCGAGCGGTGTGTTGGCCGGGATCCGGTCCAGCAGTGCCGCGATCTCGGAGCTTCGCAGCACCCGTGGGAGCCGCTGTGAGCGCTTGGGCGAGCTCAGCAGGTCGGCGGGGTTCTCCGAGCGCTTCCCGAGCTCCATCTGCACTCTGAAGAGGCCACGGAGGGCCGCCAGCTTGCGCGCGACCGTGGAAGGCGCAGCGCCTCGCTCCGACAGCCCGGCGGCGTAGCGGCGCAGCGCACGGAGGTCCACCGCCGCCGGCGGCAGCTCTCGCTCGCTCGCCCAGACCGCGAACTGGCCGCTGTCGATCGCGTACGCCCGGCGGGTCTTGTCCGCCACGGCGCGGCGTCTGAGGTCCTGGTCGAATTCGTTCAAGGCCGCCACCCACGGGGCCGAGATCGAGTGATCGGTCATCGCGTCGTGGCTATTCGCCGCAGGCGCCGTCATGCCCTTCATTTGA
>DASYFZ010000271.1:0-2426 GCA_036000295.1 Solirubrobacteraceae bacterium | reverse complement strand
AGCAGCCCGCGGTAGCTGACGCCAGGGTCGATGCTGGCGGAACGAGTACGAAGCCGATGGTGATCATCGGCGGCGGCAAGGCTGGGGCACCGCAGCCGCGACTCTGCGCGACGAGGGTTTCGGCGGGTCGGCCATGATTATCAGCGGGAACCAGTCATCTCGACTGGCCGTCCCCTGCCTGCGGGACACGCTGACGCCTCGCGGTGACGGCGGCGTGATGCCGCCGTGCAGGAAGCTTGTCTGGCCGACGGCACCTTGCGCTGCACAGACTCGATCGTCAGCATCGCCTTCGCTGGCGATGCCCGGGTAGCGCGCTGACTAGCGGTCGCTGGTCGTTGTGAGCGGCTCGGCCGGGGGTGATGTCTCTGGACGGCGGCCCGGACGCCTGGCACCAGTGGCGCCACTGATACCACGTCGCCCATCCGAGGGCGAGCGCTCCGGCTGCGGTGCCGAGGGCAATGGCCAGGTACAGCATGCGGCTAACCCCGAAGACGATCACGCCGGCGTCTCCGCCGAGGACAACGCTGGTGACCACCGCGACGCTGCCCGCGACGCTGAGCATCTTCTGGAACGGCTGCCACCTGGGGCTGAGCATCGCGGCAGTGCCCTCGTCCGCGACCGCTTGTGACATCAGCGGGGCAAGCTCGGGGATGAGCTGGTCATAGGTGCGCCGCAGGCGGGTGATACGGGTGATGAACTCCCAGTCATCGATGGCGATCTCCAGGCACCGCATGAACGCGACCAGCCCGAGGAAGACCAGCGGCGTGAGGATCAGCACCTGGAAGATCATGTGCCCGATGGGCGATGCGCCGCGCGTGCTCTCGAACCCGAGGGCGATGAGCCCGGCGGAGACCGCGCCGAGGAACACGCTGGCGCGCCCGTTCGACTCGCTGATCGTCGCCACGCGCTGCATCTGCAGGTTGTAGTGCTCGGTGGTGAGCAGGGTGATCCATGCAGGCTTGGCGTCGCCGGCGTCGTCGAGCCGCAGGCTGTGCGGGATTCCCGGCAGCGGGCGACGCAAAGCGTGCGCGGCGGGCAGGTGCTCGGACGGAACACCCTGCAAAGATGCCTTGTGAAACATGACGCCACCTTCTTCGGGATAGATCTCCCGCCTGCGGCTGGATCTGCCGGAGATCATGCGGAAGGTCATCTAGCGGGTCCTGGGGATACTGGGCGAGGGAGTCATCGGAGTTCTTCGACGCTGACCGGCTCCAGGCTCCGAGTCTCTCGGGGCGACCTCTCGGGAAGCTCTGGATGAGCCCTCAGGGAACGGCCCTCGGGTGGTCGCTAGGATCCCCGATTGTCAGGTCAGCTGGGACGACGGCCGCGACGCGACGTCACTACGCCGCGGGAGCACCCAGGCCGGCCGCGGGAAGTGGCAGGTGTAGCCGTGGGGGCGGCGCAGCAGGTAGTCCTGGTGTTCGGGCTCAGCCTCCCAGAACGGCCCAGCTGGCGTGATCTCGGTGACGACCTTGCCCGGCCACAGCCCGCAGGTGTCGACATCGGCGATCGTGTCCTCGGCGACCCGGCGCTGTTCTTCGTCGAGGTAGAAGATCGCCGACCGGTAGGACGTCCCCACGTCATTGCCCTGTCGGTTCGGGGTGCTGGGGTCGTGGATCTGGAAGAAGAACTCCAACAGCTCGCGGTAGGTGGTGGCGGATGGGTCGTAGGTGATCTCGATGGCCTCGGCGTGTGAGCCGTGGCTGCGGTAGGGGGCGTTGGGCGTGTCACCCCCGGTGTAGCCCACACGCGTGAACAAAACACCAGGGCGAGAGCGGATGAGATCCTGCATCTCCAGAAACACCCTCCAGCGAGAACTACACGCCGATTACGAAACCTCATTTCCCTCCAAATCATGCGCGACCTGGATGATCGTCTTGCCGGGACTGCGCCGGTGGCGGGCGAACGCGGCGGCCGTCTCGGTGAGCCCGGAGATCGGTAGCGCTGCCGCCACGGTGTGGTCGATGTCGGCGGCGAGGGAGGCGAGGTTGCGAGCCTCCACGGCGATGTACTCGGCCAGGGAGCCGTCGCGGGGGCGCGCAGGTCCAAAATCTCGACCACATGAAGCACAGTGGTATTACCCAGCCGACGGTCCGTTCACGTGAGGCTTGAGCGTGGAACCTAATCTTCTGTGATACGGGCAGTTTCATCACGTGGCGGTGATCGTCGACGCCGCGCTGAAGAGTGGGTCCATCGCCGAGAGCTGCCGTGGCGCACACGTGTCAGGCGGGCTGTCGCACCGCTGTCCCAAGAGCATTGTCGATTACGTACCGCCAGAGTCCATCCGCGCCGCGGTGCGCGATATCGCTTGCCGAGCCTTCGAGGTGCACGTGCTCGCCGTCGGGACCTGTGCCATCAATTGACCAGTCCACCACGATCTGGGCGATATCGCCGGCAACGAACACATGGCGCGCCTTGGCCTCCAG
>DASYFZ010000206.1:0-2569 GCA_036000295.1 Solirubrobacteraceae bacterium | reverse complement strand
GCGACCGCGTTGACGTTGATCTTGAACTGACCCCACTCCTTGGCGAGCGTCTTGGTCAGGCCGACGACGGCGGACTTGCCCGACGAGTAGTTGGCCTGGCCCGCGTTGCCCATGGTCCCCGAGATCGAGGAGACGTTGACGATCTTGCGGAACACCTCGACGCCCTCCTCGCGCTCCTTCTTGGCGGGCTCGCGCATGTGCGGCGCGACCGCCCGGCACATCCGGAACGGCACGATCGAGTGGATGTCGAGCATCTTCTGAAACCACTCGTCGCTCATCTTGTGGATCGGGGCGTCAAGCGTGTAGCCGGCGTTGTTGACGAGGATGTCGACCTTGCCCCATTCGTCGATCACCTTCTGCACGAGCTGGTCCGGGACCCCCTCCTTGGTCAGGTCGCCCGCGAACACGAGCGTTTCGCCGTCGATCTCCGAGGCGGTCTGCTCGGCGACGTCGCCGTCGAGGTCGTTGATCAGCACCTTCGCGCCGTGCTCGGAAAGCAGCTCCGCCGTCGCGCGGCCGATCCCTCGGGCAGAGCCGGTGACGATCGCCACCTTGTCTTCGAGAACCTTCATGTTCGCGTCTTGCCTTTCATTCGCTTGAGTGAGCCCCGCGGCATCATGCCAGGGTAGAGTCGGGCCTGTGAACGCGACTCAGTGGCTTGCCGCCTACGCCGAGAAGCTCGGCACCGACCCGCCGACACAGGACGAGCTCAAGGCCGTGCTCGACCTCGCCGCGGAGGCCGCCCACTCGTCCGAGCGCATCGCCGCGCCCGTCGCGTGCTGGCTCGCAGCCCGCGCCGGCGTGGGCCTCGAGGAGGCGATGACGCTCGCGCGCCAGGTCGGATCGTCCGATGGCTGAGCGCGAGTACGACATCGTCGTGTTCGGCGCGACCGGGTTCACCGGGGCGCTGACCGCCGAATACCTCGCCCACCGTGCGCCCGCCACGACGCGCTGGGCGCTGGCGGGCCGCAACCGCGAGAAGCTCGAGGGGGTCCGGCGCCGCCTCGCCGAGATCAGCCCGGCCTCCGCGCAGCTTCCGCTCGTCACCGCCGACACCGGCGACGCGTCGTCGATGCGCGAGCTGGCGGAGTCCACGCGCGTGGTGATCACGACCGTCGGGCCCTACATCAAGTACGGCGAGCCGGTGGTCGCGGCGTGCGCCGCGGCCGGGACCTCGTACGTCGACCTGACCGGCGAGCCGGAGTTCGTCGACCTCATGTGGCTGCGCTACCACGAGCAGGCGCAGCAGACCGGCGCGCGGCTGATCCACTCGTGCGGGTTTGACTCGATCCCGTATGACCTCGGAGCGCTGTTCGCCGTGGAGCGACTGCCGGAGGGCGTTCCGATCAAGCTCGAGGGGTTCGTCCGCGCCGGCGGGACGTTCTCGGGCGGGACCTACCACTCGGCGCTGCACATCATGGGCCGCCTGCGCCAGGGGATGAAGGTGGCCTCCGAGCGCAAGCAGCGCGAACCGCGGCCCGACGGCCGGCGTGTGCGCGGCGTCCAGGGTAAGCCGCACCATGACGACGAGGCGGGAGGCTGGGTCGCGCCGTTTCCGACGATCGACCCGCAGACCGTGCTGCGTTCGGCGCGGGCGCTCGACCGCTACGGCCCGGACTTCACCTACAGCCACTACATCGTCGTCAAGCAGCTTCCTGTGCTCGTCGGGATGGGCGTGGGCGCGGGCGCCGTGATTGCGCTGGCGCAGCTCAAGCCGACCCGAGACCTGCTGCTAAAGCTCAAGGACCCCGGCGAGGGCCCATCGCCCGAGCAGCGCGAGAAGGCCTGGTTCAAGGTCAAGATGGTCGGCGAGGGCGGCGGCAAGCGGGTGGTCGCCGAAGTGACCGGGGGAGACCCCGGGTACGGCGAGACATCGAAGATGCTCGCCGAATCAGCGCTGTGCCTCGCCCACGACGAACTGCCCGACCGCGCCGGGCAGCTCACTCCAGCGGTAGCGATGGGCGACGCGCTGATCGGCCGGTTGCAGGCAGCGGGGATCGGCTTCACGGCCAACCTCAAATAGGGTCCGCCGATGGCCGCCAAGTGGACCGCTCGCGACATTCCCGACCAGACCGGTCGTTTCGCCGTCGTGACGGGCGCCAACAGTGGCCTCGGCAAGTCGATCGCACGCGAGCTGGCGCGGGCCGGTGCATCGGTGACGATCGCCGTTCGGAACACCGACAAGGGCGAGCAGGCTGCGGCTGACATCCGCCGCGAGGTCGCGGCTGCCGACCTCAGCGTGCAGCGGCTCGACCTCGCGGACCTGGCGTCCGTCCGATCGTTCGCGGAGTCGTTCGCCGCCGACCACGACCACGTCGACGTGCTCGTCAACAACGCCGGCATCATGGCCCCGCCCCGGAGGCTCACCGCCGACGGGTTCGAGAGCCAGATCGGCACCAACCACCTCGGCCACTTCGCGCTGACCGGGCTGCTGCTGCCGACGCTGCTGGCGGCGCCGGCACCCCGGGTCGTGACGATGTCGAGCGAAGCGCACTGGATCGGCAAGATGCGATTTGACGACCTGCAGTTCGAGCACGGTTACAACAACTGGCGCGCGTACGGTCAGTCA
>DASYFZ010000161.1:0-5355 GCA_036000295.1 Solirubrobacteraceae bacterium | reverse complement strand
GAGCACCTGAGCGTCGAAGACGTCGCGGATCCTCTCGCCGACCGCGTCGTAGATCGCCTGCAGCTCGAGCTCGCCGGCGAGCGCTTCCTGGACGCTGTTGATCAGCGCGAGCTCCGCGTTGCGCTGGCGCGTCTCCTCGATGGCGCGCGCTCGCGAGAGGGCGGCGCCCACATGCTGCCCGACGAATGCGAGTAGCTCCCCGTCCTCCTCCGTATAGCGGACATTGGGAAGGTGGGACTGCACAGCGAGGACGCCGACCGTGCGGCCGTCGTCGGACTTGAGCGGCACCCCCAGCCAGTCCACGGCCAGATCGCCGATCAGGTCGATCTCGCCGAGTTCGGCGAGCTTCTCGATCCGCTGTCTCGAAAGGTGCTGTGGCTTCCCCGTCCGGAGCACGTAGGCGGTCGTGCCCCGCGCGTTGCCGCTGCCGAACTGGTCCCACCTATTCGGATCGGGTAGGTCGGTCTCGACCTCGTCGACGTAGTACGGCCAGCTGATCAGCCGGCGCTCCTCGTCGTAGAGCGCGATAAAGAAGTTGCTCGCGTACATGAGCTCGGCGACAACCCCGTGGATCGCCCGGTAGAACTCCTGCAGGTCGCGGGCTGCGCCCGCGAGCTCGGCGATCCGGTACAGGGCCCCCTGCACGTCGGCGGCCTGTGTGCGCTCGGCTTCGACAGCTTCGAGCTCTGCCAGCCGGCGTCGCGCCTCGGCGAGCTCGGACGAGTGGTCGGGGGAGGTCATCCCGGGTCGGTTCCGAGGCTGGTCATGACGGGAGTATCCCGTGGAGCAGAGGAGCCGTCCAGGCGCGCTGGGACACGGTCGCCAGCTAGGCGGGCTCTCGCCGGCGCGCGCGAACTCGAGCGTGGGGGCGCCGGGCAGCGTCTCGGTGGCCCTCGCTCCGACTCCGATCATCAGCGC
This sequence comes from Solirubrobacteraceae bacterium, assembly GCA_036000295.1. GTDB lineage: Bacteria > Actinomycetota > Thermoleophilia > Solirubrobacterales > Solirubrobacteraceae > Palsa-465. The sequence continues at coordinate 4,437 of DASYFZ010000161.1, read as the reverse complement.
GTCGAACGGGAGCTCACGCTGCCCGAGGGTGTGCTCAGACCCCGCCGCCGGTCCAGACCACGTCGATTTCGCCCGAGAGCTCGCGCAGCCGGTCGAGGTCGAAACCGGCCGGCTCGGTGTCGGGGAAGACGTGCGCATCGGTGGCCTCGCCAGCGCCGGCGTAGATCTCCTCGATGCGGCCCGGCGAGCTCATGTCGACCCACTTCGTGTAGTGGCTCTCGGACGCGTAGGTGTGCTCACACCCGGCCGGGATCGAGGCGCAGTCGCCGCGGGTGAGCAGGTACTCCTCGCCGTCGAGCCACACCCGGAGCCGGCCTTCGATGACGAAGATCGCCTCGTGGGTGCGCTCGTGCGCGTGGCTGGGGAACGGCGCTCCCTTCGGCGCCTCGATGGTGAACATCGAGATCTGGCCGTCGGTCTCGGCGGCGGTCACGAGCGCGGTCTGCAGCTGGCCGCCGAGGACGTGCTTGGGACCCTCGCCCGCGCGGAGGAAGTACGGGCGCATCCCGCCCGACAGGGTCTCGTCGGGCGCGTCGCTGCGGGCCTCGGCGTACGGGAGGTCGGGGCGGTACTTCATCTTGAACTCCTGCTCGGCGCGGCCGAACTTTTCGAACGGAGGCGGACCGGGAGGGCCCTGCGGGAACGCGCCGCCCCCGTACGGCTCACCGGTGAGGTCAAAGAACCGATCCCAGCCCGCCGGGAAGATCGGGCCCATGAACGAGGAGTGGTTGCCGCGCAGCTGGTAGGCGTGGATGGTGCCGGGCGGGATGAAGCCGAAGTCGCCGGACGAGAGCACGCGGCTCTCATCGTCGGCCCAGAGTTGGATCTGCCCGCGCCAGCAGTAGAAGAACTCCTGCTCGTGGTCGTGGTAGTGCAGCGGGATGGGGCGCTCGGCGCGCGGCCCAGTGAGGGTCATGACCGACATCCGGTCGCCGGTCTCCTCGGCGCCCATGAGGGCCCGGCCGACCTCGCCGAGGAGGACGTGGGCGCGGCCGCTGCCCGTCTCGAGCACGTACGGCTCCGGCTTGCCGGGCAGCGCGGTGACGGGGTGCTCCTGCGCGATGAGCTGCGACATCAGTTCTCTCCTCGGTAGTGCCGACCGGACAAAGTGTACACAGTTACGTGGTTTGTGGGCAGTTAGTCGGCACGGGCGGCCGTGAATCTTCTGGTTGCGGCGGCGCGACTGGCTCGCCGTCGCGCCCGGCGTCCGGGCGCTGCCGGTGTCCTGTCCGAAAGGAGTGGGGGCCTAACAAAACTCAACTTGCATACAGTTTGCCCCGATGTATACTCTTGCGATCTCGCGACGCACACCGTCCATTTGGACATCGCTCAGCGAGGTTGAGAGAGGCAATGCAATCACCGAGGGATTCAGCTGCGATGACGACCGGCCCCATCACGAGACGCAGACGCGCATGAGCGCGCTGCTCGACGTGTCCGGCCTGACGGTCCGCTACGGCGGCGTGGTCGCGGTCGACGCGGTCGACGTCGCCGTCCAGGAGGGCGCCGTGTTCGGCCTGATCGGCCCCAACGGCGCCGGCAAGACCTCGATGGTCGATGCGCTGACCGGATACACGAAGCCGGCGGCCGGCCGGGTCGAGTTCGACGGCCGCGACATCACGCGGCTGCGCCCGTACAAGCGCGCCCGCATGCGCCTCGCGCGCACGTTTCAGTCGATCGAGCTGTTCGACGACCTCACCGTCGACGAGAACCTGCTCGTGGCCAGCGAGCACGTGAACGTGGGGACGGCGCTGCGCGACATCTTCATGCCCCATCGCCCCCCGGACCGCCGTGGCGTGGACTGGGCGATCTCGGTCTGCGGGCTGGAAGATGTCGTCGACCGCTTCCCGAGCGAGATCTCCCACGGGAAGCGCAAGCTCGTCGGCGTGGGGCGGGCGCTCGCGCTCGAGCCCCGGCTCGTCCTGCTCGATGAGCCGGCGGCCGGCCTCGACACCGACGAGAGCCTCGAACTGGGCCAGAAGCTCCAGGCCATGCCCCGCGAGCATGGCGTGACCGTGTTCCTGATCGACCACGACATGGGTCTCGTCCTGAGCGTCTGCGACCAGCTGATGGTCCTTGACTTCGGCAAGCAGATCGCGAGCGGAACACCGACAGAGATTCGCCAGAACCAAGACGTGATCGAGGCCTACCTGGGGACCCGCCATGGCGACGACAGCGACTGATCCGCCCGCGACCGCCGTGCCGCTGGCTGTCGAGGGGCTGGCCGCCGGGTACCTGGGCACGCCCGTGGTCCGCGACCTGTGCGTGCACGTCGGGGCGGGGGAGGTCGTGGCCATGCTCGGACCCAACGGCGCCGGCAAGACGACCACGCTCGAGACGATCGCCGGCCTGCACCGCCCGATGGCCGGCACGATCTCGATGTTCGGCGATCAGGTCGGCGGCACGGAGGCGTTCGTGCTGGCCCGCAACGGCCTTGCCCTGGTCCCCGAGGGCCGGGCCCTGTTCCCGGGCCTCACGGTCCGCGAGCACCTGCGCCTGGCGGGCGGCAAGCGTGGCTCCAACGAGGACGAGCTGCTCGAGATGCTGCCCGAGCTGCGCAAGTGCCTTGACCGCAAGGCCGGGCTCCTGTCCGGCGGCGAGCAGCAGATGCTCGCGATCGGCCGCGCGCTCGTGACCCGGCCCCGCCTGCTGCTCGTCGATGAGATGAGCCTAGGCCTCGCGCCCGTGATCGTCGAGCGGCTGCTGCCGATCCTCCGGCGCGTGGCCGACGAGCTCGGCGCCAGTGTCCTCTTCGTCGAGCAGCACGTCGCGCTTGCGCTCGAGATCGCCGATCGGGCCTACGTCCTCACCCACGGCCGGATCGTGCTCGAAGGCAAGGCGTCGGAGTTGGCGCACCGACGCGACCTGCTCATGGCCAGCTATCTCGGCGGAGCCGAGACCGCGGCCTCGTCCACCGGTCATGGGACCGGCCCGGATGCAGCATCTACCAACACCTGACCAGGAGAGTGAGACGGAACATGAGACGCCACAGATGGCTCGGCTCGATCGCCGCCATTGCCGCGATAGGTATGTTCGCGGCGGGCTGCGGCTCGAGCAGTTCCAGCAGCAGCAGCAGCTCAGCCGCCGCCAGCAGCAGCCCAGCCGCCGCCAGCAGCAGCTCGAGCGCTGGCTCGACGGCGGCGAGCAGCGCGGTGCTGGGTACGCCCAAGAAGGCGACCGGCACCCCGTACGTATTCGGGATGATCAACGACGAGACGGGTCCGGTGACGTTCCCCGAAGCCCGCGCGGGCGCGCAGGCGGCGGCCTCCTATGTCAACGACTACCTGGGCGGCATCAACGGCCATCCGATCCAGATCGACAACTGCGTCTCTGACGCCTCGCCCGCCACCAGCGCGCGCTGCGCCAACGAGCTGATCGCCAAGAAGCCGATCGCGATCCTCGGCGCCGCCGACGTCGGCGCTCCGGCCACGATCCCGATCTACGCGCACGCCAACCTGGCCTACCTCGGAGGGATTCCTTTCACTCCGGTGCCCGAGGTCGCGCCGAACTCAATCCAGTTCTGGTCGGTCAGCGTGGGCGACAACGCCGCCGCCGCGGTGTACGCCGCCAAGCATCTCGGGGTCAAGAGCGTCGCGCTCATGTACTTCGACAACCCGCAGGGCAAGAGCATCCTCGGGATCCTCCCGCCCGTGTTCAAGGCCGCCGGAATAACCAACGTCAAGACGATCCCGCTCTCGCCGACGACTCCGGATCCGAGCCCGCAGGCCGCCCTCGTCCAGAGCAGCGGCGCCCAGCTGGCCTACATCGACATTCCGAATGGGTGCGGTGAGGTCCTGAAGGCGATCAAGAGCGTCGGCTTCACGGGCAAGGTGATCGGCATCGACCCGTGCACGGCACCGCCCGTGATCGCCGCCGCAGCCGGAGGCGCCGAGGGGATGTACTTCGCCTCGCCGTTCGTCCTGCAGACCGGCAACGACCCGCAGGCGCAGCTGTTCCGGGCCGCGATGGCCAAGTACGCCTCGTCCTCAACTGCGATCGACTCGATCTCAACCGCCGGCTTTGCCACCGTCATGAACGTCCAGAAGATGCTCAGCACGATCTCGGGCACGCCGACGACGAAGTCGATCCTCGCCGCGTTCAAGTCCGGCAGCAACCATCCCAACTTCCTCTCGCACCCCTACACGTGCGACGGGCAGCAGATGAAGGGACTGCCGGCGATCTGCAACGACTACTACCTGATCAACAAGATCGAAAACGGTCACGTGACCCAGCCCAGCTCGACCCTCTGGGTCAGCTCCAAGGGCTACTTCGCGGGGCTCCCCGCCCAGTAAGCAGGCGGCACCCGGCTCGCTCGCGACTGACCGCGAGCGGGCCGGCGCCTGTCCCTCGTCCACCCGCACGACGCCCGACACCCCACCCCGCTCATGTCCAGCTACATCCTCTTCCTGATCCTGGGGCTCGGCTCCGGGGCCACCTACG
>DASYFZ010000107.1:0-3676 GCA_036000295.1 Solirubrobacteraceae bacterium | reverse complement strand
AGCGCGACGATCGCCACCACCTCGCCGCCGGCCGACGTCGCCGTGCTCGGCACCAGGTGCGCCACGCCGGCATCGGGAGCGGCGATGTTGATGCCGTTGGTCGGCGCGACGTTTGACGCGTGGATCGTGAACACCAATGCCAGCAGCGCCGCCACCAGCGCCGAGATCCGCGCGGCCCGGCCGGCGACCAGCGCCGCCACCACGAGCGCGCAGGCCAGCAGCGCCAGCAGCACGTCGGCGATCGAGTAGACCTGCCACGCGGTCGGATCGCGTGGGATCCCGTGAAGCGCGTCCGCCCCGACCTCCTGGACGAACGCGTTGGTGAACTGGTGGCTCCAGGTCAGAAACAGCGACAGCAGCAGCAGGAACGCGCCGAACACGATCATCCAGTCGGCGATTCCCTCGCGGATCTGCCTGCGCGGGATACCGCGTGCCACTAGCTCACTGGTTAGTACTTGCGCGCCGACCAGACCACGGCGAACACGGCGTACACGCAGGCGCCCATCAAGAGCAGCCAGGCGACCGAACCGGCGCTCGTGGCCCACAGCCGCGACGTGCCGGTCAGCGTCAGCGCCGCCACCGCAACCGCTCCGTAGAGCACCGCCCGCCGTCCGTCGCCAAGCGAATACAGCGTAGTTCTGTACTGGCGGTAATAGATCGACGCGATCCACCCGACGCACGCCAGGAACAGCAGCGACACGGCCTGGACGACGACGGTGGCGCCGGTTCCGCCGCCCGGAACGATCACGACGAGCGCCGCGATCGCGACGATGATCAGGATGTTGCGCGCGGTTGCCAGCGACATCGTGTGCTTAAGCGTACGCCGCGTCGCGCTGGGGCCGCTGCGCGGGCTGATCGGGCGCCTCGACGGCGGTCGCCGGCTCCGGGGTCGAGCCGTCGACCCGCTCGGCCGCAAAGCGGTAGCCGACCCCAAAGTGGGTATGCACGTAGCGCCACTCCGGCGACAACGCCTCGAGCTTCTGGCGGAGCTTTCGGACAAAGACGTCGACCGAACGATCGCCGCGGACCATCGTGTAGCCCCACACACGCTGGTAGATGTCCTCCCGCTCGAGCACGCGGCCGTCGGCGGCGGCGAGCTGGCGCAGGAGCTCGTACTCCTTGCGCGACAGCGAGGCGCTGCGATCGCCGATGTAGGCGTCGAACATCTCGGGGCGGATCTCGAGCTCGCCCGCCGCGATCGTCTCGGCGACCGTTGGCAGCTCGCCCGCGCGCCGGCGCCGCAGCACGGCTTCGACCCGCGCCATCAGCTCCTCGGGATGGCAGGGCTTGGTGACCCAGTCGTCGGCCCCGCCTCGTAGGCCACGCACGCGGTCGGCGACGGGCGCCGTCCCGGTGCACACCAGCAGCGCCAGGCCCGGAAGCGCGAGCGCGAGCCGCTCGAGATAGTCCAGGCCGGTGAGCTCCGGGTTCAGGATCACGGCATGGATTCGCATCGCCGACAGCTGGTCAGGTGTGGCGGCGTAGCCGATCACCTCGCGCTCCCAGCGCAGACGTGCAAAGCGCCGATCAAGCACGGTGACGAGCCCGCTGTCGTCGTCGATGATCGCGACCCGGATCGGGGACGCCGCTGTTGGCGGTGCCATCTGCGCAGCAGTGTAGAGGCGGTCCAGGACCTACCGAGTGACTAGCTCGCTACCTGCTCCCACCGGCTGTAGAGCTCTTCGATGGCCTGCTTGGCGGCTTCGTGGCGCTTGGTCGACTTGGCGCTCTTGGCCGGGGTCGACCACGCGGCCGGGTCGGCGAGCTCATCCTCGATCGCCGCCAGGGCGGCTTCGGCAGCCTCGATCTCGCGCTCGATCTCGGCCTGCTCGCGGGCCGGCCGGGCCGCCGAGGCGCGGGGCGTGGCCTCCGCCTTTGCCTTCGCGCGTACCGGCTTGGGCTTTGGCTTGGCCGCCTGGCGCTCGCGCTCCTGGACCACCCGTAGGTACTCGGGCCACCCGCCAACGTAGCTGTGCAGGGTCCGGTCCTCGAACGCCACCGTGCGTGTTCCCACCGCGTCGAGCAGGGCCCGGTCGTGCGAGACCAGCAGCAGCGACCCCGGGAACTCGTCGAGCGCCTGCTCGAGCGCTTCACGGCTCTCGAGGTCGAGGTGGTTGGTGGGCTCGTCGAGGATCAGAACGTTGGAGCCCGACTGCACGAGGATCGCGAGCGACAGCCGCCGGCGCTCGCCGCCCGACAGACCGTCGAGTGGCTTCTCGGCGTCCTCGCCCGAGAACAAGAACCGGCCCAGCAGCGCCCGCGCCTTGCCCGGTGTGAGCTTGGTGGCGTGCTGCGCGGCCTCGAGCACGGTGCGCGCGGTGCCGGCCGAGAGCTCGTCGGCGTGCTGGGAGAGGTAGCCGATCTTCACGTTGTGTCCGGTGCTGAGCTTGCCGCCGCCCAGCTCTCGCCGGCCCGCCAGCGTCTCGATCAAGGTCGTCTTGCCGGCGCCGTTGGGGCCGACGAGCGACACGTGCTCGCCGCGCTCGAGCCACAGCTCTGCGTCCTCCAGCAGCGCCTTGCCGCCGATCTCGATCTCACCGTCGAGCATCTCGAACACGACCCGGCCGCTGCGCTCGGGCGGCTTGAACGCGAACGTCAGCGCGGCGGTGTCTGTTGGATCGCGCGTGACGCGGTCCATCCGCTGAAGCTTCTTGGCGCGCGACTGCGCCTGCCGGGCGCGGGTGCCCGCTCGGAACCGGGTGACGAAGCGCTCGAGCCGCTCGATCTCGGCCTGTTGGCGCTCGATCGCGCGACCGAGGGCGATGTCGCGCGCAGCCTTCTCCTTGCGCCAGGCGTGCCACGGCCCGGGGAAGTACTTCCCACGGCCGGCTTCGAGTTCGAGCACCGAGGTGCCGACCGCCTCCAAGAACCAGCGGTCGTGGGCGACCAAGATGACCGCTGCGTCGAGCGACACCAGATGCTGCTCGAGCCACTCCAGCGAGGGAATGTCGAGGTGGTTGGTGGGCTCGTCGAGCAGCAGCAGGTCGGGATCGCCGGCCAGCGCGCGGCCCAGCGAGGCGCGCGTCAGCTCACCTCCCGAGAACGTCCGCAGCGGGCGGTCCAGATCGGCGTCGTCGCGGAACCCGAGGCCGTGCAACGTCGACAGAGCGCGTTCGCGCCAGCCGTAGCCGCCCGCGTGCTCGAGCCGCGCTTGGGCCTCGGCATAGCGGTTGAGGGTCGCCTCGTCGTGTGCACCTTCCGCCATCGCCTGTTCGAGCGCCGCCAGGCGCTCCTCGATCGCGACCAGCTCGCGCGCGCCCGACAGCACGTAGTCGCGCAGCGACAGCTCGCGCTCGCGGGGCGGCCGCTGGTCGTGAAGCGCGATCTTCGTGTCCTTGGCGAGCACGATCTCGCCGAAGTCGGTCGACGCCTCGCCGGCCAGCATCCGCAGCAGCGTGGTCTTGCCCGAGCCGTTGCGCCCGGACAGGGTCATCCGATCGCGGCGTTCGAGCTTGAACGAGATCCCGCGCAAGAGGGGCTCGCCGGCCATGTCCTTGCCGGCGTCGGAGACGATCACAACGGCCATTGGGACCATGGTAGGCGCGGTCCCAAGCTCTAGGATGGCCCGCCATGCCCCGATCGCCATGGCCTCCCGACCCGCCCGTCCAGCTGCCGCCTGCGCGGACCGTCGCGGTACCCGGCCGCGGGGAGTTCTTCCTACGCGACACCGGCGGCG
>DASYFZ010000150.1:0-4654 GCA_036000295.1 Solirubrobacteraceae bacterium | reverse complement strand
GGCGCCGCCAAACAGGCCGACCTTGCCGCCCTTCGCGTAGGGCGCCAGCAGGTCGATCACCTTGATCCCGGTCTCGAACATCTCGGTCGTCGGCGTGAGTGCCTCGATCGTCGGCGCCTCGCGGTGAATCGGCCAGCGCTCCACGTCGTCGCCGAGCGGTTCGCCCAGGTCGATCGGCTCGCCGAGCAGGTTGAAGATGCGCCCGAGCGTCTCGCGCCCGACCGGGACGGTGATCGGGGCACCGGTATCGATGACCTCGGTGCCGCGGGCCAGGCCGTCCGTGGTGTCCATCGCGACCGCGCGGACGCGGTCGTCGCCCAGGTGCTGCTGGACCTCGCAGATGAGCCACTCGTCAACTGCCGCGGCGGTGTCGATGTCCTCCTCGGCGCGCGCGGCCTCGGGCCGGCGGATCTTGATCGCGTGGTAGATCTCGGGCAGCTTGTCGGGGAACACGGCCTCGATCACGACGCCCTGGACCTCTTCGACCCGGCCGACGTTCTCGGTGCGCTCCCCCTCTGCCTGCTGGGTTTCTGCTGTGGTTGCCATTTGTCTCCTAGGTTAGTGTCCCCGCGGGCGAACCGGAGCTATCCGGAAAGCCCTTCAGCACCGCCGACGACCTCCAAGATCTCCTGGGTGATCTCGGCCTGGCGGGCGCGGTTCATCTCGAGCGTAAGGTCTTCGATCAACGTGCTGGCGTTCTCCGAGGCGTTGCGCATCGCGGTCATCCGCGCGCCGTGCTCGGACGCGGTCGACTCGAGCAGCGCGCGGTAGATCGAAATCTCCACGTAGTCGGGCACGAGGCGCTTGAGGATCTCCTCGGGGTCGGGCTCGTATTCGACGAGCGCCCGCGGCCCGGAGTGCTTCTCCTCGCCCTTCTCGTCCTCCTCGTCGTCCTCCTCGAGCACGGTCGCCTGCTGCAGCGGCAGCAGCGTCTCGCGGCGCACGACCTGGTTGATCGGCGAGATATAGCCGTTGTAGAAGATCTCGACCTGGTCGACCTCCTCGTCGACGTAGGCAGCGATCAGCCGTTCGGCGATGCGCCTGGCGTCGGCGTACGACGGCCGGTCGGTGAACCCCGTGAAGATGTCGGCCGGCTCCAGGCCGCGAAAAGTCAGCGAGGACGCGGGCCGGCGGCCGGAGGCGAAGTACACCGGCTTGTGGCCCTGTGAATCGTGCTCGCGCCCCGCTGCAACGCCGCGCCTGACGATGTTCGAGTTGAACGCGCCCGCGAGGCCGCGGTCGCCGGCGATCAGCAGCAGGCCCACGTTTGAGACGTTCTCGCGCTCGGCCAGGATCGGCAGGTTCGGAACGTTGCCGGCAGCCTCGGCCGCCTGGCGGGTCATCCGGCGGATCGCCGAGGCGTACGGGCGCAGCGCCTCGATCCGCTGCTCGGCGCGGCGCAGCCGGGCGGCAGCGACCAGCTGCATCGCGCCGGTGATCTTCTGGATGTTCTTGACCGAGTTGATGCGGTTTCGAACGTCTCGCTGGGTGGCGGCCATCGACTGCTGCGCAGGATCCGGCTACGCCGGGGCTCCCGCCTCCTCCTTCTCGGACTCCGATTCCTCCTGGTCCTGCTCGCCCTGGCCGTTGCTCGACGCCTCGTCGGTGCGGCGCCCGCCGCCGTCGTCGTCGCCGCCCTCGTCGAGCGGGTGGCCTTCCTCGTCGAGGTCAAAGCCGAAGTCGTCTGCAAACCGCTCGACGGCCTTCTGGACCTGGCCCTGGGTCTCGTCGCTCCAGTCGCTCTCGGCGATCTTCTGCAGAAGCTCGGGCTCGTTGCCGCGCACCGAGTCGGTGAGGTCGGCCAGAAAGCGCTCGACCTTGTCGACGACGATGCGGTCCAGGTAGCCGTTGGTGGCCGCGTAGATCTGGATGACCTGGTCCTCGACGGCGATCGGGTGGCGCTCTGACTGGTTGAGCGTCATCACCAGCCGCTCACCACGGGCCAAGGTCCGCTGCGTCTCAGCGTCGAGCTCGGATCCGAACTGCGAAAACGCCTCGAGCTCGCGGTACTGGGAGAGCTCGAGCTTCAGGCGGCCGGCGACCTTACGCATCGGCGTGATCTGGGCGTTGCCGCCCACTCGCGATACCGAGATCCCGACGTTGATCGCCGGGCGCACGCCCGAGTAGAACAGCTTCGGCTCGAGGAAGATCTGGCCGTCCGTGATCGAGATCACGTTCGTCGGGATATACGCCGACACGTCGCCGGCCTGTGTCTCGATCACCGGCAGCGCGGTCAGCGAGCCACCGCCTGGGAGCTTGTCTCCGGTGCGCGGGTCGACGAGGTCGTCGGACAGCTTGACGGCGCGTTCGAGCAGCCGCGAGTGCAGGTAGAAGACGTCACCGGGGTATGCCTCGCGGCCCGGCGGACGCCGCAGCAGCAGCGACATCTGACGGTAGGCGTAAGCGTGCTTGGTGAGGTCGTCGTAGATCGCCAGCGCGGCCTTGCCGTTGTAGAGGAAGTACTCGCCCATCGCACAACCCGCGTATGGCGCCAGGAACTTGATCGGCGCGGCCTCGTCGGCTGCCGCCATGACGATGATCGTGTTGTCCAGCGCGCCGGCGTCCTCGAGCGTGTTGGCGAGCTGCACGACCGTCGACTTGCGCTGGCCGATCGCGACGTACACGCAGACCAGGTCGCGATCCTTGTTGTTGATGATCGTGTCGATCGCGATCGCCGTCTTCCCGGTCTGACGGTCGCCGATGATCAGCTCGCGCTGGCCCCGGCCGATCGGGATCATCGAGTCGATCGCCTTCAGCCCGGTCAGCATCGGCTCCTTGACCGGCTGGCGCTGGACGACGCCCGGAGCCTTGTGCTCCGCGGGCCGGGTCTCGGTCGAGTCGATCGCGCCCTTGCCGTCAAGCGGGTTGCCGAGCGGATCGACGATCCGGCCGAGCAGCCCCTCGCCGACGGGGATGTCGAGCAGGCGCTTGGTCCGCCGCACTGTGTCGCCCTCGACGATCCTCTCCCACTCGCCGAACAGCACGGCGCCGACGTTGTCGGACTCGAGGTTCAGCGCCAGCCCGGTCACGCCGTGGGGCAGGTCGAGCATCTCGAACGACATGCAGTTCTCGAGGCCGTGGACGCGGGCGATGCCGTCCGCAACCGACAGCACGGTCCCGACCTCGGTGAGGTCGGCGCTGGAGGTGTCGAGGCCCTCGATACGGCTCTTGAGGATGGAAGTGATCTCGTCTGGATTGATCTGCATGAAGTGGCTCCTTGGCGCCGCGGTCCTAGTCCTAGTGCTACGCCCGCGCGACTTGCTTGCGAAGTTGATTGAGACGGTTGCGAATCGAGGCGTCGAGCACGAAGTTGCCCACGCGCACGACGAGTCCGCCGAGGATTTCCGGGTCGACCTTGCTGGAGAGCTCGACCTTCTGACCGGTCTGCTCTCCGATCCGCTCTCCGATCGATTGCACGATCTCCTTGTCCAGCTGGACCGAGCTCGTGATTTCGACCGGCAGCAATTTCTTCTCCTCGTCCCACAGCTGCTCGAACCGCGTCCTCATGCGGAAGATCACCGGCATGCGATGCCGTTCCAGCAGCGTCTCGAGGAAGTTCATGAAGATCGGGTCCGCGCCCGTGACCGCACGCTTGAGGCCGTTCTTCTTCTCCTCGCTCGAGAAATAGGGCGAGAAGAAGAAGACCGCAAGCTCGCGGTTTTCCTCCAGCGCCGTGGCGAACGCCCCGAGATCGTCGTGGATCTCGTCGAGGATGTCGCGCTCTTTGGCGACCTCGAACAACGCCCGCGCGTAGACCTCGGCGATCTCCTCCATCTAGCGTGAGTCCTCTGCGGGCGCGAGTGCGCTGAAGTCCAGCTCGCTGAGCGCGTCCTCGAGCAGTCGCCGCTGGTCCTCCTCTGTGAGGGTCTTGCGGGTCAGCTTCTCGGTCGCCATCACCGTGAGCTCGGCCACCTCACTCCTGATCTCGTCGATCGCGCGGCGCGTCTCTACCTCGATGTCGCGGCGGGTCTGCTCCAACAACTGCTCGCGGGTGGCCTTCGCGTCCTCCTTGGCGCGCGCCTCCTGGGCATCCGCCGCCTTGCGGGCCCGGTCGATGATCTCGTCCGCCTGCCTGCGTGCCTCCCGAAGCCGCTCGCGGTACTCCGCCAGGACCTCGTCGGCCTCCTTGCGGATGTGCTCGGCGTGGTCGATCGACTCCTCGATCGCGTGCTGGCGCCGCTCGAGCGCCTGCGCGATCCGAGGGAACGCCAGCTTCCACAGGACGTACATCGAGATGCCGAAGAGAAGCAGCGTCCAGATCATCAGCCCGACGTTGGGCGTGATCAGAAACGAACCGCTTGAGGCTGCCGTGGTCGCCATCGAACTACTTCAGGACCCAGGACAGCAGGCCTGCGACCAAGCCGTAGAAGAACACAGCCTCGGTCAGTGCGAATCCGAGCCACTGGATGCTCGTGATCTCGTCGCGCATCTCTGGCTGGCGTGTAACGGCCTCGATCACCTTTCCGAAGATGATCCCGATGCCGACGCCGGCCCCGAGGGCGCCCAAGCCGCCGCCGATCCCGATTCCAAGGCCGGCGCTGACACCGGCCGCGATGTGAAAGATGGGGGTTAGCACTTCGAAGGCTCCTTTGGGTTAGTGGTGGGAGACCGCGCCACCGAGGTAGATCGCGGACAGCGTGGCGAAGATGAATGC
>DASYFZ010000006.1:0-6484 GCA_036000295.1 Solirubrobacteraceae bacterium | reverse complement strand
ACGGTTGCGCGAGGCCGGATTTGTGATCGTCGGCAAGACCGCGTTGCCCGAGATGGGGATCCTCCCGACGACCGAGTCGCGACGGTTCGGGCCCACGCGCAACCCGTGGGACCTCGATCGGACGCCAGGAGGCTCGAGCGGCGGCGCGGCGGCCGCCGTGGCGGCCGGAATGGTTCCGATCGCTCACGGCAACGACGGCGGCGGGTCGATCCGCATCCCGGCTGCGTGCTGCGGCCTGGTCGGCCTCAAGCCCGCCCGCGGGCGTGTCTCGGTCGGGCCCGACGCCGGCGAGAGCTTTCTCGTGGGGGATGGCGTGCTGACGCGGACGGTCGTCGACACGGCGGCCGCGCTGGACGTCCTCGCCGGTCCCGAGGTCGGCGACTCGAGCTGGGCGCCCCCGCCGGAGCGTCCGTACACACAGAGCGCCGTCAGCCCGCCCGGCACCCTGAACATCGGCCTCGCGTTCAACGCGCCGCTGGCGGGAGCCGAGCTCGATCCGGTGTGTGAGCAGGCCGCCCGCGATGCGGCGGCGCAGCTCGAGTCGCTCGGCCAGCAGGTGCAGGAGATCACGCCTCCGTGGAGCAGCCCCGAGCTGCTGCCCTACTTCAGCCGCCTGTTCGGGCCGGCGGTATCGATGACCACGTGGATCGGGGGCCGTCTGGCCGGACGCGAGCCGACTGAGGAGGACGTCGAGCCGCTGACCTGGGAGATCTGGGAGCGGGCGCGCAATCAGGACACGATCACCTACCTTATGGCGGAGAACAGGCTGCAGTCCGTGGGCCGCTCGCTGGTTCAGTTCCTCGCGCCGTTCGACGCAGTGATCACGCCCGCGCTGGCCCAGCGGCCGCTGCGGACCGGCGAGGTGCACGGCCGCGGTCCGGATCCCTGGGACCACTTCAGGCGCTCGGGGTTGTTCACCCCCTATACGGCGATCTGCAACGTGATCGGAGTGCCGGCGATCTCGCTGCCGCTCTATCAGGGCGACGACGGGCTCCCCGCCGCGGTGCAGGTGATCGGTCGCCCGGCGGCCGAGGACGTGCTGCTGTCGCTCGCGGGCCAGCTCGAGGCCGCGCTACCGTGGGCCGCCCGCCGGCCGGACGCTATCGGCGTCTGAGGCGCTGGCGCCGGCTTCGCGGCGCAAGATCGCGGCCCCGGCCGAGGTCGCACCGATTGATACCAGCGCCGCGCAGAAGATCGCCGCGGCTTGCGCCTCGGTGATCGCGTGGGCCGGCAGCCCCAGAGCGATCACGGCCGCCGGCACGCCGACCTGAGCGGTCGCAAGGAGCCCCACGGCCCTGGGGGCCCGGATCACGACGCTGACGGTCAGGTGCAGGGCGATCGCAAGGCCCGCCAGCACGACGGCGAGGATCACCGCGCGGTGGCTATGCGTCAGGGCACGCAGATCAATTCGCGCGCCCAGCAGCACAAAGAAGAGGGGCACGAGGAACGCCTGACCCAGCCCCAGGACCTCCCGGGACAGCCGCTTCGGCCCACCGATCGCCGCGACGACCAGCCCCACGCCAAAACCTGCCACCAGCAGGCTGGCTCCCACCTTCAGCGCGACCCATGCCAGGGCCACCAACACGATCACCGCGATCCGCAGGTCGATCGCCCAGCCGCGCCGCTTGCCTTCCTTGCGCACGCGCTTGATCCAGGGCGTGCGGCCGAGGCGTTCGCCGGCGACGAACACGAGCGCGACCAGCGCGGCGACGAGCAGGGCGCCGAGGGCGGAGTGGGCCGCATGCGACGGTCTGATCGCCAGCGGGATCGCGAGCGTCGACACGACGTCGGCGATTGTGATCCAGGCCATCGCGGTGAGCACCGCTGGCCCGCTGAGGTGGGTCTCGTCGATCACCGGCAGCGCGATCGCCGCCGAGGACGATCCGATCACCACCGCATAGACAAGCGCGGGCCCGCCGCCGGCCAGGTGCGCTATCAGGCCGCTTGCCAGCGCCAGCGGGACCCCGACCGCGGCCGCCGCCGCGCCCTTGCCGACCGCACCGCGGATCCGGTCATCGTGCAGCGGCACGTGCATACCAACGGTGAACATCAGCGTCAAAAAGCCGAGGTCGTAGAGCAGCGCGAACTCGCCATTGTCGGGGTTCACGATGCCCAGGGCTGTCTTTCCGAGGATCACCCCGGCTACCAGCTCGCCGACCACCGCGGGCAGCGCGCCGCGCGTCGCCAAGGTCAGGGCCGGGCCGAGCAGCGCCGCCGCGAAGATCAGCGCGAGCAGCCCCAGGTCCTTCGTTGTGCTCACTCCAGTTACTCCGCTCCGAGGACCGCCCGCATCGGCTTAGGCGTCACGCCGAGCGCCTCGGCGTCCGCGGTGCCGCCGCTGGCGATCAACGGCACCTCGAGCAGCTCGGCCTCGTCCCAGGTCGCAAACGCGGCGGGACCGGTGAGCAGCTCGACGAGCTTCAGCGACGGACGCACGACCGCGGTCGGAATTCCAATGATCGGCCGGCGGCGGCGAAAGGAATCAAGCGCGCACTGCACGATCTCCTCGTAGGTGAGTGTCTCGGGACCGGCCAGCTCATAGCGGCGGCCGACAGAGGCCGCGTCGTGGGCGCCGCCCGGCAGCGCCGCCATCACGCAATCCGCCACGTCCTCGGCCCACATTGGTTCAAACGCCGCACGCCCGGACCCCGAGATCGGCATCACCGGTAGTAGCGACATCCGCTCGAGCAGGGTCATGAACGGATCGCTGGGCGCGTAGACCATCGACGGCGCGAACACCGTGTGCTCCAGCTCGGACTCCGCGACCGCCCGCTCGGCGAGCGCCTTGGCTCGCATCAGTCGGGCCCGGCTGCGCGTGCTCGCCCCCAAGGTCGAGAAGAACACGAAGCGCTGCGCGCCGGCGCGCTCCGCCGCGCGGACCAGGCGCCACGTGGCGACGCCGTCGAGCTCCTCGATTGATCCATTGGGCTGGTCGCGGATCACCGACGCCAGGTGCACGACCGTGTCGACGCCGCGCAATGCGTGCCGAAACGAGAGCGGATCTCCGAGGTCTCCGAGCGCGATCTGGACGCGGACCCGCTCGGCGCCGAGGCGCCGTGGGTCCCGGACCAGACAGCGGACGGTGGCCCCGTCAGCGGTCAGCCGTCGCAACAAGGGGCGGCCGATCGTCCCTGTAGCACCGGTCAGCAGCAGCACCGGCGCAGCGTAGCGGGCGGGTCAGCTTAGAATTCCGCCTCCGCGGGCCTGACGGCTTCCGCGACGACGTCGAATTGCAGGGCTTCCATGATTAACCCAAACTGAGTTCAATGAGGTAGCGTACAGACATGGCCTACGTGATCGCCGAGCCGTGCATCGGCACCAAGGACAATTCCTGCGTCGAGGTGTGCCCCGTCGACTGCATCCACCCGACGCCCGACGAGCCCGACTACGACCAGGTCGAGCAGCTCTACATCGACCCGGAGGAGTGCATCGACTGCGACGCGTGCGTCGAAGCCTGCCCCGTGGACGCCTGCTTCGCCGAGGACCAGCTGCCCGACGAGTGGCAGCACTACGCGAAGCTCAACGCCGATTTCTACGTGACGCGCGGCCAGACGGCCTAGGCCATCGGCAAAGACATGCCGAGCGGCTTCGGCGCCGCCGCCGGGGCGGGCGCCTGCATCACCGGCAGCTCGATCGGCGACAGCGCGATCAACCCGCGCGCACAGTGGCGCAGCGCCTGAGCGGCCGGATCCTCGGGGTCTGAGAGGACCACCGGGATGCCGGCGTCTGCCTGCTCGCGCAGCGCCATCGTCAGCGGCACCTTGGCCAGCAGCGGCACGTCGAGGTCCTCGGCCAGCAGGTGGCCGCCGCCTTCGCCGAAGAGTTGGTAGCGCTCGCCGGTGGGCGCCACGAAACCGGACATGTTCTCGATCACGCCGGCGATCTCGAGCTTGAGCTTGGCCGCCATCTCGGCCGAGCGCCGGGCGACCTTCTGAGCAACCGGCTGCGGGGTGGTGACGATCAGGAACTTGGCCTGCGGCAGCAGCTGGGCGAGTGTCATCGACACGTCGCCGGTGCCCGGCGGCAGGTCGATCAGCAGGTAGTCGAGCTCGCCCCAATCGACGTCCTCGAGGAACTGCTGGAGGGCCTTGTGGAGCATCGGGCCGCGCCACACCACGGCGGCGTCCTGCTCGATGAAGAAACCGATCGACATCACGCGGATACCGTCGTGGGCAGACAGCGGAATCAGCTTGCGGTCCGCGTTGACGCGTGGGCGCTCAGCCCCGAGGCCGAGCATCCGCGGCTGCGAGTAGCCCCACACGTCGGCGTCGAGAACGCCGACCTGCTTGCCGTCGGCGGCCAGTGCGGCGGCCAGGTTGGCGGTCACGCTCGACTTGCCGACGCCGCCCTTGCCCGAGCCGATGCAGATCACGTTCTTGACCTGGGCGAGCGCCCCTTCGGGAAGCGCTCCACGCCCAAGCTTGCGCCCGAGTGCAGCCTTTTCGTTGTC
This sequence comes from Solirubrobacteraceae bacterium, assembly GCA_036000295.1. Lineage (GTDB taxonomy): Bacteria > Actinomycetota > Thermoleophilia > Solirubrobacterales > Solirubrobacteraceae > Palsa-465. Next base: position 2,034 of record DASYFZ010000006.1, on the reverse strand, counting down.
GGACAGCACGTCGAAGGTGACGTTGACGTGGCCGACGCCGTCGAGCTTGCCCACGGCCTCCGCGACGCCGGTCTGGAAATGGCCGCGGATCGGGCAACCCGGTGTCGTCAGCGAGACCATCACGTCGATCACGCCGTTGTCGTGGACGTCGATCGATCTGACCATCTCAAGCTCGACGATGTCGCGGCGGAGCTCGGGGTCGATCACGGAGCGTAGTGAGTCAAGAACTTGGTCTCTGGTGGGCATGACATCCATTGTAGGAGACGGGTTCGGGCGATCCGGGGGCCGATGGGCCGCTTAAGGACCGACGGGGCGCCACTTCCGTGACGCCCCGGCGGTTGAGGGAGGAGAGGGTGCTACGTCCGCCGGCGAGGATATGAGGCCGGCGAACCTCTCCCGCAGTCGGCGCCTCTCCGGTGCGCGGTGCGGGGTAAGCCTTTGCCAGTGGCTAGCTGATCAGCCCCTGTGCATCCGAGACTAGCTTGTCGACGCGTGAGGTCACAACGCCGGACTGCTTCTCGAGGTCCTTGCGCACGGACTTGACCTGGCGCTCGAACTGGCGGCGGTTCTGCTTGACCGTCTTCTCAACGGCCGTGCGGCGCTGGCGCAGCTGGCGCTCGAACTTGGCGCGGGTGCGGCGGACCTGGCGCTCGAAGCGGTTGCGCGCGGTCGCGCCACGGCGCTCGTAGCGCTTGATCTCGCGCTCAAGGCTGGCACGGGTGCTGTACTTGGTCGTAAGGCCCCTGACCGTCGTGACCAGGTTGTCGCGGGCCAGGAGGCTGGCGCCGACCGGCACGAGCACGGCGCGCTCGGCGATCTGCTGGGCCTGCTCGACCGGGGTCCGCGGCGTGGTCGGCGTGCTCGCCGACGCGGTGCGCCGCGTCGTGCCGGCGGTTGACCGGCGGCTCGTGCGAGCGGTCGACTTGCGGGTCGTGCCACTGGTTGACTTGCGGGCGGCGGCAGTGGTCGACGTACGGGTGGTGGTTCGCTTGGCAGCGGGCTTAGCCGCGCCAGTATTGCTAGTTGTAGCCATAGATTCGCTCGCTCCCTTGTTTCAGGATATTGGGTATCGGGGGCGTCCCTGCCTCGTCAGCATCGAACACATGTTTGTACCCCAGGTTAGCGAGCGCGTTACATTCCCGTGAATCCCGTGAGAATTCCGCGGACGCGCTACGCCCACTCAGCCGATGCCAGCATCGCCTATCAGGTGGTGGGCGAAGGACCCTTCGATCTGGTCGTGATTTCGGGTCCCGCTTCGCACCTGGAGTTGATGTGGGAGGAGCCGGGGACGGCCCACTGCTTCGAGCGGATGTCCTCGTACGCGAGGCTGATCATGTTCGACCGCCGCGGCACGGGACTTTCCGACGCCGTCAGCTCCCCGCCCACGCTGGAGCAGCAGATGGACGACCTCGACGCCGTGCTGGATGCGGTGCACAGCGAGCAGATCGCGCTGTTCGGCGCAAGCGACCTGGGTCTGTCGGCGCTGTACGCGGCCACATATCCCGACCGGGTGACGGCGCTGGTGCTGTCGGGCGTCGCAGCCGATGGCGGCAAGATGATCTCGCCCGACAACCGCACCCTGTTCCTGGACGCGATCGAGAACAACTGGGGAGATGGGACGCTGATGGAGGTGTACGCGCCCAGCCAGGCAGGTAACCGCGTGTTCGCCGACTGGTGGGCGCGGATGCAGCGGTCGGCCGTGAGTCCGGGTATGGCCCGTCAGCTGATGGACATGATCACGCAGACCGACCTGCGGGCGGTGCTGCCGACGATCCGGGCACCCACGCTGGTGACCCACATGCGCGGCGACCGCATCGTGCCGGTCGAGGAGGGCCGCCAGGTGGCCGAGCTGATCCCCGGCGCGCGGTTCATCGAGTATCCCGGCGACGACGCGTATGCATGGGCGCAGTCGCCGGGGCTCGACGACCTCGAGGAGTTCCTCACCGGTCGCCGCGCCACTCGGCCGCCGGAGACCGATCGGGTCCTGGCCACCGTCCTGTTCACCGACATCGTCGGCTCCACGCAGCGCGCGTC
>DASYFZ010000728.1:0-5360 GCA_036000295.1 Solirubrobacteraceae bacterium | reverse complement strand
ACGTCGCGAGCTCGAGCAGGCTTCGGCCCAGGCGAGGTTGCGCGTATGCGCTGAGTAGTTCCGGCCCGGTACGGCGCTTGGATGAATCCGTCATCAAACTCCCATGCAGGTTTGGACGTTGCTGAGGTGGCAACGCCCCCGCATGGCAGTCCTTGGACGGCCACGAGCGCGTGCTTCTCGTGGTTCGAAGCTACCCGGCCGTACCAAGTGGTCCCGCCAGGCGACCTCGACGCAACGAAGCGTAGTCGATTACAGCGCCGATTGCGGCGGTTCCGCGGCGTCGTGGGACCGCGAGCCCCCGCGCACCTCGGGGTTACCCTGCTACGTTTGAGTACAGCGGTCGGCGCCGTCGGCCGCGAGGCAGCTTGCTTGGGTCCCGCATGAGAGCGGTTCGGGTCAGCCATAGCCTCCCGAATCGTCCGCGGCCCTATGTGCCGTCAAGGAGCAGTTCCAATGTCAAATCAGTCCTTCGCTGATCTCGGCGTATCGCGCGCTGTCGTCAGCTCCCTCTCCGATCAGGAGATCACCAAGCCGTTCGCGATCCAGAGCGACGTGATCGGCGATGTCCTGGCCGGACGCGACGTCCTCGCGAAGTCGCCCACCGGTTCCGGTAAGACGCTCGCGTTCGGAGTTCCGATCGTCGATCGGATCGCCGCCGACGCCCGCCGCCCCGCGGCACTGGTGCTAGCCCCGACCCGGGAGCTCGCAACCCAGATCGTCGACGACCTACACGCCATCGCCCGCGCTCGCGCGCTGCGAGTGACCGCCGTCTACGGCGGCGTCGGCCTGGTCAAGCAGGCCAAGCAGGCCGCCGCCTCGCACATCATCGTCGCGACCCCCGGCCGGCTCGAGGACCTGCTCGAGCGCCGGGCATTCAAGCTGGACCAGATTCAGATCCTCGTCCTCGACGAGGCCGACCGCATGCTCGACATGGGCTTTCGTCCCGCGGTCGACCGGATCGTGCCGGCTTGCCCGCGCGAACGGCAGACCCTGTTCTTCTCGGCCACGCTCGACGGTGAAGCCGGTCGCATCGCCAGGGAGTACACGAGCGATCCCGCCGTCTATGAGCACGGGCCGGCCGCCCGCCGCGCAAGCACTGACGTCGAGCACCGGTTCGTCGAGGTGTCGCACGAGCAGCGCGTCGAGGCGCTCGTCTCAGAGCTTGAACACGACGGCGAGCTCACGCTCGTGTTCGTTCGCACCAAGCACGGCGCCGACCGGCTCGTCAAGCGCCTGCGCCGACACGGCGTCGAGGCACTGGCGATGCACGGCAACAAGTCACAGCGACAGCGCGAGCAGGCGCTCTCCCGGTTCGAGTCGGGCGCGGTCGACGTACTCGTCGCAACCGACGTCGCTGCACGCGGAATCGACGTCGCCGGGATCTCGCATGTGATCAACTTCGATCCGCCACATGACGGCGAGACCTACGTGCACCGCATCGGACGCACCGGCCGCGCCGGAGCCCAGGGCATCGGGATCACGCTGGTCTCAGCAGACCAGCGTGGCGAGGTCGGCAAGATCGCTGGAGGCCTGGGCCTGCCTCACGGCCTCGGGCCGGCGTCCCACGGCCAGCGCTCTAAGGCACGGACGGGACGACCACGACAGGCTCCTCGGCCGCAGGCAGGTCGCCGGTCTCGAAGCTCGTCTCCCCGCAGCGGTGCACCTCGTCGAACTTCTCGATGAAGGCGTCGGCGGGCTCGAGGAACCCGATCTTCGGCGTCCGGTAGTGCATCGGCACGACCCATTTGGGACTTAGGCGGTCGACGATCGCGCGCGCCTGGCCGGCGTCCGCGGTCGGCCCGCCGCCGACGGGCAAGAAGATCAGGTCAACGTCGCCGATCGCCGCCGCCTGCTCGTCGCGTAGCGCCGCCTGCCCGAAGTCGCCGAAGTGGGCCACGCGTAGACCGTCGAGGCTGAACACAAAGATCGTGTTGGGCCCGCGCTCGGTGCCCGCGGCCTGGTCGTGCTCAGACGCGACCGCCACGACCTCGCCGATCGGTGACTCGAGCTTGCCGGCCGTCGAGCGAAGGATCGTCGGGTCGCCGCCGATCACGTCGACGGCGTTGTGGTCGAAGTGCTCGTGCGTGACGAGCAGCAGGTCGGCGCTCACATCGTCGATCGCCGGATAGTCCCATTGCATCCCGCGATCCCGAGCGGCCGCCATGTCGCCGAACGGATCAACGAACAGGGACGTTTCTGCGCTCGTCAGAGCGAACGCCGACTGTCCGTACCACTGGATGCGCATGCTGCTCCTCTCTTGGTTCGTTTTGCTCAGATGAGTCGTCGTGCTCGTACTTGCCACCCCGCAGCGCGGACGCGCCCGCCGCGATCAGGCACGCCACGATCGCGAACGCGAACGCCTCGTGAAGCCCGGTGCGGAACGGTCCGGAGATCAGCTGCGGGAAAAAGGTTTGGCCCGTGACGACCGCCGCGCTGTGCGTCGACAGCGTGCTGAGCACATGCGCGCCGGCCAGATGCTGGATCGGGTTGTAGCCGAGGAACGCCGCGAACAGCACCGAGACCGGCGGTGTATGCGAGATCCGCGCTGCGTCAACAGTGCCAACGCCGTGGGCGTGCAAGCCGGTCGCCAGCGTGTGGGGCAGCGAGCTGGCCAGGCCGATGATCATCAGCGAGAAGAACACGCCGACCGATAGCACCTGCGCCGAGTTTTGGAAGGTCTGGTTCATCCCGCCGCCTGCGCCGCGATCGCCACGCGGCAGGCTGTTCATCACCGCCGCCCGGTTGGGCGAGGCGAACAGCCCCATCGAGATGCCCATCCAGAACAGCACCGCGGCGAACACGAGGTAGGAGAAGTTGATCGGCAGCAGGGCCATCATCACAAACCCCAGCGCAGTCGCCAGCATGCCCCCGGTCGCGAACGGCCGCGCGCCGAAACGGTCTGAGAGGTAGCCGGACGTGGGCCCGGAGATCAGCATGCCGATCGTCAGCGGCAGCATGTAGATGCCCGCCCACAGCGGCGTCTCGGTGAAGTCGTAGCCGTGCAGGGGAAGCCAGATTCCCTGCAGCCAGATGATCAGCATGAACATCAGGCCGCCGCGCGCGATCGCCGACAGGAACGTCGACAGCGTCCCAAAGCTGAACGCGCGGATGCGCAGCAGCGAAAGGTTGAACATCGGATCCTTGGCGCGGCGCTCGACCAGCGCGAACGCGATCAACGATGCCAGGCCCGCCCCCAACAGGATCAGCACGCGAGGGCTCGTCCACCCGGTCGCGTGATGTCCGTAGGGCCTGATCCCGTAAGTGATCGAGATCATGATCAGGATCAGGCCGAGCGCGAACGTCACGTTGCCGGGCCAATCGACGCGCGAGCGCCGTGGCGTGCTCAGCTCCTGGAGCTTCATGTATGCCCAGACCGTCCCGAACAGGCCGACCGGGACCGAGATCAGGAACACCATGCGCCAGCTGATCGGGGCCAGCAGGCCGCCGAGGATCAGCCCGATGAACAAGCCGCTGACGCCGACGATGTTGTTGATGCCGAGCGCCATCCCGCGCTGATTGGCGGGGAACGCGTCGGTGAGGATCGCGGCGGAGTTGGCGAGCAGGAACGCGCCGCCGATCCCCTGCACGATCCTGAAGACGATCAGGTAGGTGGCGCCGGCGCGCCCGGTCATCCAGTCGATCGTCAGCAGCAGCGAGGCCACCGTGTAGATCACAAAACCGAGGTTGTAGAGCCGCACGCGCCCGTACATGTCGCCGAGCCGTCCGAGCGAGACGATCAGCACGCTCGAGACGACCAGGTAGCCGAGCACCATCCACAGGAGGTAGAAGCTGTTTCCCGGGACCAGCGGGTCGAGCTTGATCCCGCGGAAGATGTCGGGCATCGCGATCAGCGTGATCGACGCGTCGAGCGTCGCCAGGAGTACCGCCAGCGTCGTGTTCGACAGCACCATCCACTTGTAGTTCTCCGAGCGGTGGGCGTTCGGGTTGGAGAGAGCCGAAGCGCTGCGAACCCTGGATCGGATGCGGTCGGTGACTACCACTTCCTTCCATTTTACACAGGCAAACTGAGCAGTTCTCCTTCCAATGGCTATAGTTATGCGCGTGCCCGTGAGCGTTGACACCAGCCTGATTGCCTCGGAGCTCCGGGTCGTGCTTGGCCAACTCATGCGACGGCTGCGCGTGGAGCACCGCTTCCCGCTGTCGCACGGGGCTGTCCTCGGACGCCTGGATCGCCAAGGCCCGTTGAGCACAGTTGAGCTCGCCAGTGCCGAGCGCGTACGGCCCCAGTCGATGGGCCAGACGCTCGCCGAGCTCGAGACACAGGGACTGGTCAGCCGCCGCCCCGACGAAGCGGACGGCCGCCGAACGCTGCTGGAGCTCACGGACGCCGGCCGGCAGACGCTCGCCGAGGATCGACAGCGTCGCGAAGGCTGGCTCACAGAGGCAATCGAGCAGGAATTTTCCGTCGAGGAGCAGGAGGTTCTGGCTCAGGCAATCCCGCTCCTGGCCCGCCTCACCGAGCTCTGAAAGACGCCCGAAAGGCCGAGCTGGATGCCTCGCTACAGTAGCGACATGCCCCGGGGATCGGACCACGCCGAGCGCGTGCATCCAACTCTGATCCTGTTGGTCCTGTCGCTCGCGGGGCTGTCGTACGCGATCCTCAGCTCGGCCGTGATCCCGGCGCTGCCGACCCTCGAGCACGACCTCCACACCACCGAAACAGGGGTCACCTGGCTGCTCACCGGCTTCCTCCTGTCGGCGTCGGTCGCGACGTCGATCATCGGACGCCTCGGCGACATGTATGGCAAAGAGCGTCTGCTCGTGTGGACGCTGGTCATCCTCGCGGTCGGCACGCTGCTGGCGGCGGTGGCGAACTCTCTGGGGGTGCTGATCGTCGCGCGCGTGATCCAGGGCGCCGGCGGCGGCATCTTCCCGCTGGCGTTCTCGATCGCCAGAGACGAGTTTCCCCGCGAGCGTGTCGCGGGCAGCATCGGCCTGATCTCCTCGATCCTTGGCGTCGGCGGAGGCGCAGGGCTCGTGATCGGCGCGTTGATCCTCGAGCATCTGAACTGGCACTGGCTGTTCTGGCTGCCGCTGGTCGTGACGGTGCTGGCCGCGGTGTTCACGTGGCGCTTCATCCCGGAGTCCCCGATCCGCGCTCCCGGCCGGGTGAACTGGCTGGCCGCGACGCTGATGTCGATCGGCATCTGCAGCATCCTGATCGCGATCGCCCAGACGACCGTGTGGGGCTGGGGCGGGTGGCAGACGTGGGCCTTGTTCGCCTTCGGGGCGCTGGTGTGCGTGGCCTGGGTGGCGGTCGAGGTGCACAGCGACAGCCCACTCGTCGACATGACGATGATGCGCATCCGCGGCGTCTGGACCACCAACCTCGTCGCATT
>DASYFZ010000721.1:0-3528 GCA_036000295.1 Solirubrobacteraceae bacterium | reverse complement strand
CCCATCCCGATGCGGAGGCCGAAGCTTCCTTTCCCCAGCGACCTTATGGTCGGAGGGCACATTCGGTATTAGCCCGAGTTTCCTCGGGTTGTCCCAATCATCGGGGCAGGTTACCCACGTGTTACTCACCCGTTCGCGGCTCTGCCCCAGGCCGAAGCCTGGTTCGTCGCTCCACTTGCATGTGTTAGGCACGCCGCCAGCGTTCGTCCTGAGCCAGGATCAAACTCTCCGTGAAGAACTACTCAACTTCACAAAAGAGTCGTCAGGGGTACAACCCGCAGACTCACGGTGTGACACGTGGTCACAACGCCTGCTGCGGGAAACCTCTGGGCCTGTCCCTGGTGGGATCAGACCCTCGCGTCCATCGGCACCGCCCGGCCAAAGACCGGGGGTGTGGAGCTCACGTACACCGAGAGCTCCGAACGCAAGACGGGGTCAATCTTGGCACCGCCGTCTAAGCAGATCCGCAAAGCGGACCAAAGCGACGGCGGCGTCGAACCTGGACACACTCCTCGGCCGAGGGATCGACCGAGAGGTGCGCATGCTGTTGAGTTTTCAAAGACCGTCGCACCTCTTCAAGAAGGGGATTCCTTCTTAGTGGGGCACCCGAGAACCTGCTGGCTCCCGGAGCGGACCGGTAAGTATAGCGCCGAAACGGTGTCGCGGAAACCACGGCGTGAATCGACGTCCTACCGGCCTACAGAGCATAGCCTGCCGGCGCTTCGGCCGCTCTACGACAGGACCTGGACGGTCACGACCCGGCTGCGCGGCCGGTCATCGAAGTCGATCAAGACGATCTGCTGCCAGGTGCCCAGCGCCAGCTCCCCGCGCACGACCGGGATCGTCTCGGACGGCCCGATGATCGCCGCGCGCATGTGGGCGTGGGAGTTGGAGTCGTGATTGAGGCGGTTGTGCTCGTAGTCGCCCCGGGCCGGGATCAACCGGTCCAGGAGCGTCTGGAGATCGTGGACGCCGCCGGGCTCGTACTCCATGGTCGTGATTGCGACCGTCGAGCCCTTCGCGAATACCGTCACCAGACCGCGATCCACCTCGGACGTGAGCACGATGCTGGCGACCCCCTGGGTGAGGTCGACGATCTGCCCGTTGCCGGGCGTCTCCATCCGCAGCAGGCCCCCGTGGACGGCCACCTACGGCACCATCCTCAGATCACGCGCACGCGCGCGAAGCGGCGCTTGCCGAGCTGCAGCACCTTGCCGTCGACATCGCCGGCATCGACGTCCAGCGCTCCCTTGGCCACGGGCTCGCCGTCGAGCTTGACGCCGCCGCCGGCCAGGTTGCGCCGCGCCTCCGAAGTCGAGATCCCGAACGCGTGCGCCAGCAACGCGGGCAGGTGGATCTCCGACCCGTTGCGCTGCCACTGCACCTCGGGCATGTCGTCCGGAACGCCGTGGCGCAGGTGAATCTGGTCAAACGCCGCTTCGGCCGCCGCGCCCGCGCCGGGACCGTGGAACCTGTCGACGAGCGCGCGCGCCAGCGCCCGCTTGGCATCGCGCGGCCCCAGATCGGCTGGTAGCTCGCGTCCCAGCAGCAGCCGGTACCACGGCTCCAGCGAGGAGTCCGGGATGCTCATCGTCTTGCCATACATCTCCTCCGGCGCCTCGGACACTCCCACGTAGTTGCGCAACGACTTGGACATCTTGCGGTCGCCGTCGGTTCCGGTCAGCAGCGGCAAGGTCATGATCACCTGCTCTGGCTGTCCGTAGGCGCGCTGGATGTCGCGCGCGAGCAGCAGGTTGAACTTCTGGTCGGTGCCTCCGAGCTCGACGTCGGCGTTGACCTTGACCGAATCGAGCCCCTGCAGCAGCGGGTACAGGAGCTCCAGCACCGAGATCGGCTCGCCCGACGCAAACCGCTTGGCGAAGTCATCGCGCTCGAGCAGTTGGGCAACCGTGGTCGTGCGAAGCAGCGCGAACAGGTCGGACATCGGCATGTCCAGCCACTCGCTGTTGAAGCGGATCTCGAGCCGCTCGGGGTCCAGGACCTTGAGCGCCTGCTCCTGGAAAGTGGCGCCGTTGGCGTCGATCTCCGCCGCGTCGATCATCGGACGGGTGACCGAGCGGCCACTCGGGTCCCCGACCCGGGCGGTGTAGTCGCCGATGATCAGCACGACCGTGTGCCCCAGATCCTGGAACTCGCGAAGCTTCTGGAGAACCACCGTGAAGCCCAGATGGATGTCCGGCGCCGTCGGGTCGATGCCGAGCTTGACGCGCAGCGGACGCCCCAGCGAGAGCTTGCGCTCGAGGCCGCCCTCGGGCAGGCTGTCGACCGCATTTCGAGCCAGCCAGGCGGCCTGTGCAGCCGCGTCGGCGGGCTTCGAGGGCTCTGGATCCATCTGGGCCAATGCTAGACTCTCGCGCCCGGTGGGACCCGTTGCCGCCACGTCCCCCGGTTGCAGTGTTGCCGGCGCGCGGGGTGCGCCTCCGACGCTTGCAGCAACGCCTTTTCGATCGCATGAGCGACGACGTTAAATACCCAGGGCACGGCCGCGAGCCGGACGCTCCGATTCCGTTCAAACCGCCGCGCCGGCGAAGGCGCCGGGGCCGCTCGGGCAAGCCGAAGCTCCGCAAGCTGCGCGTGATGTCGATCCTGATCGGTTTCGGGGCGCTGGCAATCGTCTCGACGGTGTTCGGGATGATGATGGCGGTCGCCTCCGATATCCCGCAGATCGAGAACGAGCAGCAGTACAGGCACGAGCTCGCCAACTCGTTCCTGTACGACGATCACTGGCGCCCGATCGGCTTGTTGGCCCCGCCCAACAACGTCGTGATCGACGAGTTCAAGGACATCTCGCCATCGATGCAGGACGCGATCGTGTCGATCGAGGACAAGCGCTTCTGGACCAATCCCGGCGTCGACATCCGCGGTATCGGCCGAGCGTTCTTCGCCGATATCACCGGCAAGTCGCGTCAGGGCGCCTCGACGATCGCCCAGCAGTTCGTCAAGAACGCGCTGTCCGAGCAGGGCAACCGGACCGTGTTCGAGAAGCTCCGCGAGGCGGCGCTCGCCTATCACCTGACGCGAGAGTGGACGAAGGAGAAGATCCTCACCGAGTATCTGAACTCGATCTACTTCGGCAACGGCGCCTACGGAATCGAGTCGGCCGCGCGCGTGTATTTCGGGGCCGAGCACGGGTTCCACCCCGGGACCGGATCGGCGGCGCAGACCACCTCCACCGCGTCCGGTCAGCCCGGCGCCGGATGTGGCGACAGCACCAACTACGTCAAGTTGCCCAAGTGCGCGTCCGTTCTGGCACCGTGGGAGTCCGCACTGCTGGCGGGGATGGTGGCCTCGCCGACCGCGTTTGACCCGCTCCTGCACCCGGCGGCGGCCCGCGCGCGCCGCAACCTCGTGCTGCAGAACATGTATCAGCAGAAATACATCACCCGCCAGCAATACGTCACGGGCATCAACAAGCCGCTTCCGACGGCAGCCGGCATCCAGCAGCCGAGCGAGCCGACGGTCGCGCCGTACTTCACAAGCTGGCTGCGCCCGCAGATCCTCGCGGCG
>DASYFZ010000644.1:0-7714 GCA_036000295.1 Solirubrobacteraceae bacterium | reverse complement strand
TACGGGCCGGACCACCCCTCCATCCCTCCCTCAATGGGCCGTTGACGTTCGTCGCCCGCAACGCCGACCGACCACGGGAGGCCAGACAGGCCGTGGGTAGGATCGAATGAGTGGACGGCCCCGCCGACAGACACCAGTCGTCGATGAACGGCAGCCAGGCCCACTCGGACCTGAGCCGCCGCCGGCGCATGCTGATCCTGGTGATCTGCTCGATGAGCCTGCTGATCGTCGGTCTCGACGTGACGATCGTCAACGTCGCGCTGCCCGCCATCCACCGCTCGTTCGGCGCCTCGCTCTCCGGGCTTCAGTGGACGATCGACGCCTACACGCTGACGATCGCCAGCCTGCTGATGCTGTCTGGGTCGACCGCGGACCGGATCGGACGGCGCAAGGTCTTCCAAATCGGCCTCGTCGTGTTCTCGGCGGGCTCGCTGCTGTGCGCGCTGGCCCCCACCCTCCAGCTGCTGATTGCGGCGCGTGTCCTGCAGGCGATCGGCGGGTCGATGCTCAACCCCGTCGCGATGTCAATCATCCGAAACGTGTTCGACGACCCCCGAGAGCGCGCCCAGGCGATCGGAGTCTGGGGCGGGATGATCGGGCTCAGCATGGCGCTCGGGCCGATCGTCGGCGGTGCCCTGGTCGACTCGCTCGGCTGGCGCTGGGTGTTTCTCGTCAACGTGCCCGTCGGGCTGCTGGCGGTCACGCTGACCGCGATCTTCGTGCCCGAGTCCCGAGCGCCGCGCCCGCGCCGGCTCGACCCGGTCGGGCAGGCCCTGGTGATCGTCGCGCTCTCTTCGCTGACCTACGCGATCATCGAGGGCGGCCATGTGGGCTTCACCTCCCCGGGGATCGTCGGCCTGTTCTGCCTGTCGCTGGTGGCGTTCGTGTCGCTTGTGTTCTACGAGCTGCACCGACGTGAGCCGCTGCTGGAGATGCGCTTCTTCAAGAGCGTCCCGTTCTCGGGCGCCAGCGCGATTGCGATCTTCGCGTTCGCCGGGCAGGGCGGGTTCTTGTTCCTCAACACCCTCTATCTCCAGAACGTCCGCGGCCTATCGCCGTTCGACGCCGGCCTGTACGTGCTGCCGATGGCGGCGATGACGCTCGTCTTCGCGCCGCTGACCGGGCGCTTTGTCGGCCGCTACGGGACCCGTGTGCCGCTCGTGGTCGCGGGGACGGCGTTGACGGTTGCGGCCGTGATGCTCACGCAGCTCACAGCGCACAGCTCGCCCGAGTACGTGCTCGGCGCCTACTTCGTGTTCGGCTTCGGCTTCGGGCTCGTCAACCCGCCGATCACGAACACGGCGGTGTCCGGGATGCCACCGTCCCAGGCCGGAGTCGCCGCGGCGGTCGCCTCGACCAGCCGGCAGGTCGGCGCCACGCTCGGCGTGGCGATCCTGGGTGCGGTGGCGGGCGCCGGCATCTCCGGTGACATCGGCTCGAGCTTCGCCGCCGCGACGCACGCGAGCTGGTGGATCGTCGCCGGGCTCAGCTTCGCGATCGTGATTCTCGGGCTCGCGACGACGACCCGGTGGGCCCAGCAGACGGCCGTCGATACGGCCGACCGGTTCCGCGAGGACGGCCCGCAGACCGGCCATCCGCACGGCGAAACGGCGCCTCCCAGGCGCAAGACGTCGCAGCCGACGCCAGCCTGACCAAACCACAACGTCCGCTAAGGGAGCGTTTTCGGCAGGCTCGAAGGCCTCCCCATATCGTCCGAACCCGGCCGAACTTGATCCGCGCATTCGACGGATCCCGCTCGCGGGGAACTACGGCATCCGACAGGGGTGATGTGCGGTTGTGGACAAACCCGTTCGGCGATTTGATCCTCGCCGTTCGTTTACCTGCGTGGGAAGGGACAAGGACGTGATCTCGGCACGTACGGCGGCGGCTCCCGCTGCATTCCTTAGCAACTCAGAAGATGATGTAACCGACCTCGAGCGCCTCGAGCCATCTGAAGATCTCGAGGCACTCGACGACCCGGCAGTCGAGGACCATGAGCCCGACTACTTCACGGTCGACTCGATGGGTCAGTTCCTCCGGGCCATCGGCCGCTACCGGCTGCTCAGCCATCACGAGGAACTGGCCCTGGCGCGGCGGATCGAGCGCGGGGACCTGTGGGCCAAGGACCGTTTGGTCGTGCACAACCTGCGCCTGGTCGTCTCGATCGCCAAGCACTACCAGACGGGCACCGGCCTGTCGTTGCTCGACCTCGTGCAGGAAGGCGCGGTCGGCCTGATCCGGGCAGCCGAGAAGTTCGACTGGCGCCTGGGCTACAAGTTCTCGACGTACGCGACGCTGTGGATCCGCCAGGCGATCGGGCGCGCGCTGGCCGACAAGGCACGGGTGATCCGGCTCCCCGTCGCCGTCGAACAGCGAGAGCGCAAGCTCTCGGCGGCGCACCGCCGGCTGTCGGCTGAGATCGCGCGCGAGCCCTCTGCCGAGGAGCTCGCGGCGGCAAGCGGGCTGGAGTCAGTCCACGTCGCCGCGCAGGCTCGACCGCCACGCGTGACCACGAGCCTCGATCGGCCCATCGGGGGCGACGCCGACGCGACGCTCGGCTCGATCCTTCCGGCGCAGGGCCCGGAGGTCGGCGAGGAGCTCCACATCGAGTTTCAGCGCAGCCGGGTGCTCGATGCGGTCGCGATGGTGGCCGAGCCCGGTCAGTCGGTGATCCGCCTGCGCTTCGGCCTCGACGACGTGAGCGAGCCCAAGAGTTATGCCGCGATCGGCCGCGAGCTCGAGCTCGACCCCGAGCGGGTCCGGCGCATCGAGCATCGCGTGCTGGCACAGCTGGCGCTGGACCGCGACCTCGAAGCACTTCACGCAGCAGCCTGAGCTCCCCTACCCGGGTCGGGGTCCATGTCCCCGGACCCCGACCCGGCTCCCCCTCCACAGCGCGACACCCCCCTCCACGACGCGGCGCCCGTAAGGAACCGCTCGTCGCCGGCGCATACGATGCGTGCGGGTACCCGTCGTGATCGCTGCAGCGAGGAGAGGCTGAATGACCGAGCGGACTTTCATCATCCTGGGGGCCAGCCTGGCCGGCGCCAAGGCAGCCGAGGAACTGCGAGAGCAGGGTTTCGACGGCAAGCTGGTGCTCGTCGGCTCCGAGCTCGAGCGGCCGTACGAGCGACCGCCGCTGACCAAGGACTACCTTCGCGGCGAGTCAGAGCGCGAGAAGGCGTATGTGCACCCGGAGCGCTTCTACGACGAGCACGACATCGTGCTTCTGTCGGGCGTCACCGCCACGGGCATCGACACCGCCGCGTCGACGGTCACGCTCGACGACGGGCGCGAGCTGAACTACGACCGGCTGCTGCTGACCACCGGCGCCCAGCCCCGCGAGATCGCGGTCCCGGGCGGCGATCTCGACGGCGTCCACTACCTGCGCACGCTTGACGACTGCGACACGCTGAAAACGCGCCTGGATGCGGGCGGTCGTGTGGTCGTCGTCGGCGGCGGCTGGATCGGCAGCGAGTTCGCCGCGTCGGCGCGGCAGAAAGGGCTGGAGGTGGCGCTGATCGATCCGCTCGAGCTGCCCGCAGGGCGTCTGTTCGGCGACGAGGTCGGCGCGTTCTACCGCGACGTGCACGCGCAGCACGGCGTCGAGCTGCTGCTCGGCGACGGAGTCCGGGCGTTCGAGGGCGACGGCGCCGTCGCCCTCGTGAGGACCAAGGGCGGCAAGGCGGTCGACTGCGACTTCGTGGTCGTCGGGATCGGGGTCGCGCCGCGGGTCGGCCTGGCCGAGGCCGCTGGGATCAAGACCGACAACGGCATCGTCGTCGACGAGCACCTGCGCAGCTCCGCGGAGAACGTGTTCGCAGCCGGAGACGTCGCCAACGCGTGGCACCCGTTCTTCAAGCAGCAGATCAGGGTGGAGCACTGGGCCAACGCGCTCAACCAGGGTCCCGCGGCCGCCCGCGCGATGCTCGGCGACGAGGCCGCCTACGAGCGCCTGCCGTACTTCTTCTCCGACCAGTACGACGTCGGGATGGAGTACTCGGGCTACGCGGTCGACTGGGACGAGGTCGTGTTCCGGGGCAGCCGCGACAGCGGCGAGTTCATGGCCTTCTGGCTGCAGGACGGCCGCGTGGTCGCCGGGATGAACGTCAATGTCTGGGACGTCAACCAGCACGTCCAGGAGCTGATCCGGTCTCGCGCTCGCGTCTCCACAACGGCGCTCGCCGACCCCGACACGTCGCTAGAGTCGATGGTGGCCGCACCGAGCACCGACAACTGACGGGAGCACCCATGTCACCGAACCCCAATCTCAAGCGTCTACATGACGCCGGCGTGTCGATCTGGCTGGACACGCTCTCGCGGGATCTTCTGCAGGGCGGCGAGTTCCAGGAGCTGATCGACGAGTATTCCGTCACCGGCGCGACCTCCAACCCAACGATCTTCGCCAAGGCTCTGTCGGGATCGGATCTCTACGACGACCAGATCCGTGCGGTCGCCTCCTCGGGGGTGCGCGACACCCAGGAGCTGTTCTTCGCGCTCGCGCTCGACGACATCCGCGAGGCGGCTCGGCTGCTGCGCCCGACGTACGACAGCACGGCCGGACACGACGGCCTGATCTCGTTCGAGTGCACGCCCGACCTCGCCGACGACACCGACGGCACGCTTGCGCAGGCCAAGGACCTGTGGCAGCGCCTGGACCGCCCCAACGTGATGATCAAGGTCCCCGGCACCGAGGCCGGCCTGCCCGCGATCGAGGAGCTCACACGCAGCGGCGTGAACGTCAACATCACGCTCCTGTTCTCGATCGAGCGCTACGAGGACGTGATCGACGCGTACCTGCGGGGCCTCACGGCTCGGGTGAAGGACGGCCAGCCGATCGATCACATCACCTCCGTCGCATCGTTCTTCTTGTCTCGAATCGACACCAAGGTGGACAAGCAGCTCCCCGAGGACTCGCCGCTGCGCGGCCAGGTGGCGGTGGCCAGCGCCCGCGTCGCCTATCAGCGCTTCCTGCGCAAGTTCTCCGGACCTGCCTGGGACGAGCTGCGCGCCAAGGGCGCCAAGCTCCAGCTGCCGTTGTGGGCGAGTACCGGCACCAAGAACCCGGCGTACTCCGACACGCTGTATGTCGCTGATCTCGTCGGGCCCGACGTGATCAACACGATGCCCGAGCAGACGTTGAAGGCGTTCGCCGATCACGGCGAGGTCGCGCGCACGCTCGACGCCGATCCCGACGAGGCTGCCGCCACCCTGGCGGCCGCCAAGGACGCGGGGATCGATCTGACCGCGGTCACCGACGAGCTCGAGCGCGAGGGCGTCCAGTCCTTCTCCGCTTCATACGACGAGCTCAGCGAGCGGATCGAGAGCAAGCTCTCGGCCGTCGCCGTTGGCGCATCGTCGGCTGATGGTTAGCTCCCTGACGGTCGCACTGTTCTTCCATCTGCTCGGGGCGTTCATGCTCGTGTCCGGGACCGTGCTCGCCGGCGCGGCGTTCGAGACCGCGCGGCGACGACAATCCGCCGCCGAGATCGCGGCGCTGCTCTCGGTGAGCCGGATCGGCGCGATGCTGGTGGGCGTGGGCGCCTTGCTGGTCCTGGTCTTCGGTGCCTGGCTCGTCCATCTGGCGGGCTTCAAATACAGCGCCGGCTGGATCAACTGGGCCTTCATCCTGTACGTCGTGGCGATGGCACTGGGCGGGATCGGCAGCCGCCGCCCCAAGGAGGCGCGGCTGCTCGCGACACGACTCTCCGCCGAGGGCGCGCCGGTTACCGAGGAGCTGCACGGCCTGCTCGACGACCGAGCCTCGCGCGTCGAGAACTACGCGTCGGGTCTCGCGGTACTTGTGATCTTCGGGCTGATGGTCTTCAAGCCGTAGCGCCGCGCCCTGATCGACCTCTACGACCACGCCGAGACCGACGCCGCGCTCGACGTGGCGGTGTCTCATGCCCTTCTGAACCGATCCGCTGACACGGGGCTCGGTTCATTGCGGCTTTGGCAGCCGCTGACCCCGGCGTTATCGCTGGGGCGCCTGGATGTTCGCCATCCGCGCCTGCCCGAAGTGCTGGCGCTGGCCCGCGGGGCCGGAGTCGCCCCGGTCCGGCGCCTGGCCGGCGGTCACGCCGCGACGTTCGATTCCGGGTCGCTGTGCCTGGGCTGGGCGCAGCCGCACCCCCGCCTCGAAGAGTCCAGCGATCGCTACGCCTTGATCGCCGAAGCGATCGTCGAGGCTCTGGGCGCGCTCGGCGTGCAGAGCTCGCTGGGCGAGGCGGCAGGAGAGTGGTGCCCCGGCGCGTGGAGCGTGCAGGGCCCGTCGGGCAAGCTCGCCGGGCTCGCGCAGCGCGTGGTGTCAGGCGGCGCGTGGTGCGAGGCCTTGATCGTGATCCGGGGCTCGCCCGAGCTGCGCGCCCTCGCTCGGCGTGTGCACGAGGTCCTCGACCTCGACTGGAGCGAATCAGCCCAGGGAGCGCTGGCTGAGCTGTTGCCTGGCGCGTCGGATCTGCACGCGGCTCTCGTCGACAAGCTGACGGAAGCCTTGGCCCGGCGCCTTGGCCCGGTGCAGCGCCGCCCGTTGCCGCACGACGTGCACGACGACGCACGCGCGCTCGCCGGCGAACACGACTTCTAGAGCTCGACGCCAATGAGCGTCGGCTCGGGATGCAGGCTGACGCCGAACGCGGCTTGCACCCCGTCTCGCATCTCGCGGGCGAGCGCCACGACCTCGGCGCTGCTCGCGCCGCCGCGGTTGACGATCGCGAGCGTGTGCTTGGAGGAAATTCCGGCAGGCCCGCTCCCGTAACCCCGGTGAAACCCGGCGCGTTCGATCAGCCAGGCCGCCGAGGTCTTCACGGAGCCGTTGGCGTCGAGCCAGGCCGGGACCTGGGTCCCCTCCCCCAGTCGCTCGATCGCGTGGAGCTCGAGCGACGCGAACGCCTCGCGCGACAGGATCGGATTGAGGAAGAACGAGCCGGCGCTGACGGAGTCAGGGTCGTCTGGGTCGATCACCATCCCCTTGGCGCGGCGGAGCTCGAGCACCGCCTCACGCGTTTCGCGCAGCGGCGGGCGATCGCCGGCCGCGACTCCGAGCGTCCGCGCCAGCTCCGCGTACCGAATCGGCCTCGCGAGCGGCGACCGCTCGAGCCCAAACGAAACGCGAAGCACGACGTAGCGGTCAGAGCCCTTGAAAGTGCTGGAGCGGTACCCGAAGCCACACTGCTGGGGCTCGAGTTCGACGACCGCGCCGACGCGACGGTCGTAGGCGCTGACCGACACGATTGTCTCCGACACGTCCTGGCCGTACGCGCCGACGTTCTGGATCGGTGTGGCGCCCGTGGAGCCGGGAATCCCCGAAAGGCACTCGACTCCCGCCAGGCCCTCGTTCACGCACGCTGCCACGACGCCGTCCCATGGCTCACCCGCTGGGACCATAACCCGGACGCCATCGCCGGTCGCCCCGATCGCGATACCCCCGATCGCGACATGCAGCACGGTGCCGTCGAACCCCTGATCGCCGATCAGCAGATTGGACCCACCGGCGATGATCAACAGGCGCTCGCTGCGCGCGTCGGCGCCCCGGACGACCTCGACCACCTCCTCGATCGTCTGGGCGGTGATCAGCGTGCGTGCCGGTCCTCCGACGCGCAGCGTCGTGAGCTCGGACAGCGGAACCTGCTCGTGGACCTCCATTCCGGCCCAGTTTGCCGTGATCGCCGCCCGGCGCGCCGGCCGCCCGCACCCTGGACGTATGTACTAGCGC
>DASYFZ010000593.1:0-3493 GCA_036000295.1 Solirubrobacteraceae bacterium | reverse complement strand
GGTTGCGCTCTCGCGCGCCACCCAACGGTCGGCCAGCAGCTCCACGCCGTCGTCCATCGGGACGCGGAGGTCCTCCTCGCAGATCACATCGTGCGTCTGCGCGCGGGGGAGATGCATCTGGCGGGCGATGATCTCGCTGGGGATGGTCATGAAACGATCCTACGCACCGCCCGCACGAACCCCGAGGAGCCCCGGATGACCTACAGCACGATCTTGTATGCCGTCGATGGCCCGATTGCGACGATCACCCTGAACCGCCCCGACTCGCTGAACACGATCGTGCCGCCGATGCCCGACGAGGTGGAGGACGCGGTCACCGCCGCCACGCTGGACAACGCCGTCAAGGTGGTCGTCGTCCGTGGTGCCGGCCGCGCGTTCTGCGCCGGCTATGACCTTGGCGGAGGATTCCGCCACTGGGACGAGTTCATCACCACCGATGGCAAATGGGATCCAGGCAAGGACTTCGCGATGGCCACGGCGCCTCAGCTGTCACCGACTCAGAAGCTGATGAGCATCTGGCGGACCTGCAAGCCGGTGATCGCCCAGGTCCACGGCTGGTGCGTCGGTGGGGGCAGCGATTTCGCGCTGTGCGCCGATCTCGTGGTCGCCTCGGAGGACGCAGTGATCGGAACGCCGTATAGCCGGATGTGGGGCGCGTACCTGTCGGGCATGTGGATCTACCGGCTGGGTCTGGCACGCGCGAAGTACCACGCTTTGACTGGGCGGCCGCTAACCGGGCGGGAGGCCGCTGACATCGAGCTGATCAACCAAGCCGTCCCGTTCGAGGAGCTCGAGGACACGGTTGCGCGGCTCGCCGACGACCTGGCCTCGATCCCGGCGTCGCAGCTTGCGGCGATGAAGCTGGTCGTCAACCACGCCTACGAAAACATGGGCGTGGCGTCGACTCAGACGCTCGGACCGATCCTCGACGGCCTGATGCGCAACACCCCGGACGCGCTGCAGTTCATCGAGCGCGGCGAGCGCGAGGGAGTGCGCTCGGTCGTGGCCGCGCGCGACGGGCGCTTTGAGGACTACAGCCAGGCGCCCGCGGAGCGGCGGCCCGACCCAAGCCATGTGATCACGCCTTGAGCCGGGCCGCCATGGAGGAGGAGCCGGTCAGGGTGAGATCTCACGGCTGTTCGCGATGCGCACGCGGTATGTAAGGTGACCTACGCCGACCGCGTCAGGCCGCGACGCTGTCGGTGGCCGCCGCGCTCCCGTCACCCAGCAACGGGTTGGCCGCCTCGTTGGCCCACACCAGCGCGTCGAGATATGTGGCCCCGGCGCCCGGCGCCAGCGTCTCGGCGCGGTCGAAGTCGCCGGCCTCCAGCGCTTGCACGCAATCGAGCAGTGCGCCCTTGGCGCCCCCGTGCGCGATCAGCGCTCGCCGCATGTCGCCCGGGAACGGGATCGAAGCGAGCACCTCTTCGATCGGTGTGTCCATCAGCGCGTCGATCACCGAGAACATGCCGAGCGTGAACAGCTCGCCTTGGATGGCGCTCAGGTGCTCGCCCGCCAACTCGCAGAAGCGGCCGCGGATCAGCGCGGTCACCGTCAGCTCCGGCGGCTTGTCGTCGATGCTCGCGAACACGCTCAGGGTCGCCCAGCGCCGCAGGTTCTGCACGCCGAGCAGGGCGAGCGCCTGGCCGATCGAGCTGACTTCCATGCGCAGGCCGAAGAACGCGGAGTTGATGTAGCGAAGCAGGCGGAAGCTGAGCGAGACGTCGCGTGCGATCAGACGCTCGAGCTGCGCCAGGTCGACGCCCGGGTCCTGGAGCGCGGCGATCACCTCGAGCAGCGAGAGCCGACTCGCGACGATCTCACGGTCGCGCAGGAGCTCGGGACGGCAGAAGAAGTAGCCCTGAAAGAGCTCGCAACCGAGGTCTGCGCAGAACGCGTAGTCCTCCTGTGTCTCGACCTTCTCCGCCAGCAGCTTCACGCCGTGGCGCTTCAGCCGCGTCACGTGGTCGGTCATCCCGTCCCGTCCGAGCGCTTGCACGTCGAGCTTGATCACGTCGACGAGCTCCATCAGCGGCTCGGCGGCCTCGCTGTACTCGAAGTCGTCGAGCGCGATCCGGTAACCGCCGGTGCTCAGGTCGTTGAGCGCTTCGATCAACTGGTCGTCGAGCAGTTGGTCCTCGAGCAGCTCGAGCCGAACGCGGCCGGCCGGCAGGGTCTCGGTCAGCCCGCTGAGGATGAAATCCCGTGAGACGTTGATCCAGGCCGTGCGGTCACCGACGATCCGACCGAGCCCAATCTCGGTGAACGCGTTGAGGACCACGCTCGCGGTCGCTCCTTCGGGGCTCGGGATCGCCTGCGCCTCGCGGCTGCGAAACAGCAGCTCGTAGCCCACGACCTCCAGGTCGCGGTTAAAGATCGGCTGGCGGGCGACGAATACGTCAGACATTTGGCCTCGCGGGGGCACCTTCCCCCACATTGGCTTCTCGGCAATTGAGCGCAAACCTGAACCCCCGTTGGCAGGAATCTGCCAAGCGTCCAGAGAGGGTCTCTAGCGCCGATAGTGAAATGCCTGAGTCTGCGTGACCTTCGCGGCGAGCTTGCCGTCGTCGCGAACGAGTTCGGTCTCGACGACGACCATCGTCCGTCCCAGGTGCAGCGGGCGCGAGCTGGCGGTCACCGCTCCCTCGCGAACTGCCCGCATGAAGTTCGTCTTTGACTCGATCGTCGCGGTGCCGACGGCGCCCTCGGGCAGGTTCAGGAACGCGCACACGCCGCCGCCGTTGTCCGCCAGCGCCATCAGCGCGCCGCCGTGCATCACACCACCGACCGTGCACCGCTCGGGGGTCCACTGAAGCCGCGACAGCACCAGTTCCGGTGTTGCCTCGAGCAGCTCCATGCCGAGCGCCGCAGCGAACGGGACCAGCTCGTTAAGCGACTTGAGGTCGGGCTCGTTCATCGCGCGCAGAGGCGAGCGTACCGCCCACGCCGACGAGCGCAGCGCTGTAGCGGGGCACGGTGAGCTCGTATCCGTCCGCGCTCGGCATCAGCTGCGAGACCACGCGGTGGCCGGTCCAGCGCCCCTGGGCATTGAGCCACTGGCCGGCGAGCGTCACGCCCGAGGTCGCGGCGACCGACGGCGACAGCAGCCGCTGGACTGTCGCCGGCCCATCCGGCGCGATGCGCAGCGCGACGTGTGCCGCACGGCTGCCCTTGTCGATCACCAGCACGTGCAGCCCACCGCCCGCGGCGCGGACCGCCCACACCTTCACGTGCATCTGCCGCTCGGCCCGCACCTGGACGTGCACCAGACTTGGATCGGTCCCCAGCGCGCGGCGGAACATCACAAGCCCGTATAGCAGCGGTCGGGCGACGAGCCGGCCTCGCTTGAACGCGAACGCCGCGTTGATCGCGTACGCCGCGTTGATCGCGTTCGTCTTGACGTGGACGTCGACGCCGTCCACGCCGGCGCGCAGCAGCTCGAACAACGTGTCGGGGGCCCACAGGGCGGTCGCGAACGTGTCGCTGACGCCGG